>JAQVID010000310.1 GCA_028695865.1 Thermoguttaceae bacterium
CGGAATGGGACGTATTCCGGTCCGATTCGACAGGACATTTCACCGTTTGACTGGCAAGAACAGTACCGTTGAGTTCGCATACATTGAGCCGAAGCAAATAGTCGTCTGCTTTCGGACTTTTTACAACAACTTCCGCTTTGCATCGGTTTTGCGCGAACTGATAACGAATAAGATGATCCGTGATTCTGGTCGAAGACCGCGCTTCGAGCCAAACATGCCCCCAAAGCCCACCCCAGGGAAAGTGAACGAATTCACCACGATCTACATGATTCAGTGCCGCGCACGACATGATTGCGTCGACAGGCCATCGCTGTTCGGAATCAACACAAACAGAAACCGTTGCTTCTTTGCCCGGTACAAGAAGGTGATCCACTCTCACTTCATTCGCGACAACACCATCAAGGAGTTCAGGACCCGCGATTCGGTCATTGATCGATACCTGGGCATAACGCTGAAAACCTTCCAAAACGATTACAATTTCCTTCCCCTTCCAATCGGCAGGTATCGAAACGGTTCGCTTGTATGTTGCTTTTCCGACGTGCAAATGACGAACCTTGTCGGTTGGCTGCCCGTACCCTTGAACCTCCCAAATACCGGGAACCTGAATCGTTCCACTCGTTTTAACATGACCTTGGTTCACCGTCGCCGCGGGAAGGGGGGCAGGCTCTTTGAGCGAAAAGTCCCATGTACCATCAAGCGGGATTCGCTGACGGACAGGAGTTTCAAGGTCTTGTGCCTTTGCGGCGTTGAGATGAGTTTCAAGAGTCAGTGCCGCAAGTACAACCACGAGACAGACCAACCACACGGTCAGCCTTTTCGTCACGAACCCAAGTCTGTTTTCAATATGGCCCGGAATACATTTCATATGATACCTCATTTCAAGATCAGGCTTTCAGGGATCACCCCTGGACAACATTCATCCTTTTACGCAACCGATACTTTAATTTCTGATGATTCACTCCTGGTTTACCGCCGGAAAACGCGGAGGAAAAACTTCAGACCGCGAAGTGCGCACAATCAAGTAAAACCGGTATAACATGCGTATTTGTTCGTACACGAGGCACTCTTTTCTGTTGGGCGGACACCGTGTGAGTCAGTGTACCGTGTGAATCAGTGCGGCGTGTGAGTCGGTGCGGCGTGTGAGTCGGTGTGGCGTGTGAGTCGGTGCGGCGTGTGAGTCGGTGTGGCGTGTGAGTCAGTGTACCGTGTGAATCAGTGCGCCGTGTGAGTCGGTGCGACACCCTTCCCGTGTCATGCTCACACGGCCTGAAGAAAATAAAAGACCGTCTAATTGGTACGTTTTTTCCATACGCGAATATAATCGATTTCAAAGTCAAGCGGATAGACCATGTTTTTGTCGATCGCTCCTGCCCAACCGCCAACCTGGAACAAGGCCACCAGAACGTACATCTGTTTCGGTGGGGTAGGGCCTTCATAAACCTTCGCGACTTTTCCGTCACAATACCAAGTGATTCGACCTTCTTCCCAATGAAGAGCCCAAGTATGAAAATCAACCGAGGGATCGAAACTCATTTTATATACATAATGAGCCGAAGGAGTAAAATGAATATTGAAGTTATTGAGTCGCGAGTCGATCTGACTGGCAAGTAATTCGAAAATATCGATCTCAACCACTCCGTCTGCCAAACCTTTCCTTTTTCCTTCAGGGGTGTATTCCTGATTGTTTGCGCCTACCTGATGAAGCCAAAACGCTGTATAAGAACCCATGCCACGCGGAACTCGACAACGTATTTCGAACCAACCATACTTCTGTTGAAATTTGACTTGATCGTTGAACTGGCCTGTCTTCTCGTCGAATTGATAAATTGCCGTCGTCAAGGCAGAAACACAAGGGCACGAAGGGGTGTCCCGTTTCGGAATCTCCCGGTCGATCCGAAGCTTGAGTACACCATCCTTGAGCTGATAATGAGCAATCGGCGGCTTGGGTTGCCACTGTCGCCCGTGTTCGTTCGGAAAACCGATGCGCGTATAATAATCCATGCGTCCCAGTCGGTAACCGGCGAACCATTTCTGCGATTCAAGCGTCGAACCTTCAAAATTATCTTCAAAAGTCAAGTCCCAGGGTCCGCCGTCCGCAGGGGGCGCCGCGTGACCCATTGATAGAAAACAAAGGCACATCGCAAATATTATTACACCTTGCAGTAAACGTCTCATAACATACCCCCATAAAAAGCCAGACAGGTCAAATAAACAATATAACACAACAATAATACAAAACCTTCCCAACGCCTTAGTTCTTTGTCGGTTGCGCACAGATATGTTCCCAATACGGCAGTAGCAACCATGACAGGAATATCGAAACAAAAAGCCTGGTGTGATACCGGTATTCCTTTCGGAACAAAAGAAGCCGTGACCCCCAACACAATAAGAATATTGAAGATATTGCTTCCGACCACATTACCGATGGCAAGATCAGCACGGCCTCGCACTGCGGCAATGACACTGACAACCAGTTCAGGAAGCGAAGTTCCTACGGCCAGAACGGTCAAACCGATCACCAACTTGCTCACTCCTATATATTCGGCCAGAAATACAGCACCGTCTATAAAGCGACCTGACCCGAAAATGAGTAACCCCAATCCGATAACAACGCAAATCAATGCCTGAAACGCGGGCAACAGACCACGCTTCGCCGGAGCATAGCTTGTTTCCATGGAGTTGGCCAGACTTTTGTTCCCGCTTTTCCGGACTTCGCGAATGGTCCACACACAATATGCCGCAAACAGCGCAAGAAAGACAAAACCGGACCACTGTGGGATGATGTGCCCCATATTATAAGTCGAAAGACCAATGACTCCCCAAAGGAGTAATGACACACAAATCATCACAGGCATTTCGCGCTTGATTAACGTTGCTGTAACAGTCAACGGGCAGATCAAAGCCGGCAGGCCAAGAATCAATAAAATGTTGCAAATACTGCTTCCCACGACGTTTCCCAAGGCCATATCACCCCCTCCATCTGGTCGGAAGCAACTCATAAGAGAAACGGCCAGTTCCGGCGCACTGGTTCCGGCGGCTACAACGGTCAGACCGACCACAACCGGAGGAATGGCCAACAACGCGGACAGATGAGTTGCTCCACGAACCAGAAGTTCTCCTCCTGCAACGAGCAACGCTCCGCCCAAAATCACGAGCAAAATTGCGACTGTCAAATTCATGTCATTCTCTCGATTTTTAGAGGAACGAAAAACACTCCTCTTGTTTGACTTTTCTTTTGACGCGGGAATGCTATAATAATATTGTTCAAAAGAAACAGGAACTAAAACACGACCTACGACTATTGTAATTGGTTTTTGGTCCGTGCAAAAGACTTTTAAAGCAAAAAGGCATAAAAAAACGATGAATAAACAGCTTTTTTCTCACATTATTGCCGGAATGATTGGAGGGCTTGTAACATTATTTATTTGCTGGTACATTTGCTCTCCTGTTATACATGATTCATCAAAGCAAGCGGCAGCGCAACAGTCGCAACCTGCGGTCGGACCAGGACTGCCTGCGGCGACCACAACCAAGACACCGGTTCCAGCCCTCGATAAAGAAACAAATCCGCTTATTTTGCAGCGATTCAGCGAGTTTCTTCCAGAAGAACAAGCGGCGATTCTTGTTTACGAGCACCGTAACAAAAGCGTCGTCAATATAGAGACCGTTTTCACACGGGAACAGAACATGTTCTTTCGCGCCGAAGGCGAAGGACGCGGAAGCGGTGTGGTTTTGAATAACGAAGGTATTATTCTGACCAATTATCATGTGGTGGAGAAAGCAAATTCGATTTCGGTAACATTGTTCAACGGCAGTGCGCACAAAGCGCGTTTGCTTGGTCAGGATGTCAAAACGGACATAGCGCTACTGAAAATCGAAGCACCGTCGGAATCGCTGTTTCCCGTCGCGTTCGGTGATTCCTCTCAACTGCTGGTCGGTCAAATTGTTTACGCGATTGGTAATCCTTTCGGTAATGAGCGAACCATGACCCGCGGAATCGTGTCGAATTTGAACCGGACAATCAGTAGCCCGCAGCAGTATCGTCAGATCAAAGGAGTCATTCAGATCGACGCGGCAATCAATCCAGGCAACTCCGGAGGACCGCTTTTCGATACTCGCGGACGTATGATCGGTATGAATACGGCAATTGCCAGCCGGGTGGGCGAGAATTCCGGAGTCGGTTTCGCGGTTCCGGTCAATACAATTCAACGTATCGTAACTTCACTGCTTGAAACCGGCAAAGTCGTTCGCGGCGACGCCGGAATCGTTCAGGTCACCGAAACCGAGTCCGGTTTGATTCCGTCTCTTATCGATGAAAACGGTGCCGCGGATCGCGCAGGTCTTCAAGGTCCACGCGTTGTCGTCGTCATGTCGCGTCAGACAGGCGAAAAAACCGCTCGCATTTCGCGTCCCCGGGAAATTGATATTATCGTCGGCGTAAATGGTCAGCGTACCCGGACCGGAGAAGAGTTCATCATGGCTATTGAAGAGCACAAACCGGGCGAAACGGTTGAGCTAAACATTATTCGCCGCGGTCAAAAGGTAAACCTTCCCATCGTATTGGATTAACTTGTGTTGACATAAAACGAATCGCCCCTGAAATTTCCGGCGGTTCGGTTTGCGTGCCCGTGTTGGGTACTATTGTTTTTGACCGGCTCCGTTACAAGAGCATGTTGTGCGGCCTGAAGCCCCTGTTTTCCGAAGGGAAACGGAGAGACAGTCGCGAAAATTGAAGCATCGGTAGTGTATTACTTGTTCGCCTTGAAAAGGTTATTGGATTATGGCAGATTATTACAAAATACTCGGCGTTCCTCGTACCGCGTCGCAGGAGGAAATTCAGAAAGCGTATTTCGCGCTGGCCCGCAAGCACCATCCGGACATGAACCCGGACGATCAGGAAGGAGCCAAGAAAAGATTTCAGGAGTTGCAAGGAGCCTTTGACGTACTCAAGGACCCCGAAAAGCGGAAGCAATATGACCAGTTCGGCGAAGGCTTTGAGCAATATGGCAAAGCCGGAGCGGGCGGTGGTAATCCGTTTGGCGGATTTGGCGGCGGCCAGGGCGGCTTTAATTGGTCGGGAAGTTCTTCCCAGGGCGGCGGTTTTGGCGGAGAAAGCGGTATCAATTTGGACGATATTCTCGGAATGTTTGGCGGCGGACGCGGTGGCGGTTTCTCTTCCGGCGGGG
>JAQVID010000311.1 GCA_028695865.1 Thermoguttaceae bacterium
GGATCATTCCGACGTTTACGCTGTTTACCGCACTCGTTCCCGTGTTTACACTGTTTCCTCTCGGGCAAAGCCCGACAAAGCCGGGGGGTGGGGGGGCAACCCACACACTGAAAATACACAAACGTTCTATTCTATATCGGTCCGTATCCGAACCAAACCAATCCAAACTAAACGAAACAAAACCGAACGAAACGAAAAAGAAGAACACGATAAGCGAAAAACCAAAGGTTTGAATCCAATGCGAGATTCTTTGGTTTTGTATTTCTTTTCATGGGCTTACAGCCCCTGAAACCCTGCCTCATAACGCTTACGACGAATGGAAGGTCCAGGCGTCTGTTCGTTCCCCTGTCTCCCGTCCTGCAACACTTACGGCCTCGACCAAACATTTATACCACGCCTACCACAGATCATACCGGCGTTTACGCTGTTTACCGCATTCATTCCCGTGTTTACGCTGTTTGCCGGACTGACTCTTGGATTGGCCGAATTGTGCAAATTCACGTTGCTTATTTTCTATCCGCTGTTTGTACTGTTGTGGTTTCTGTATCGTCTGCCGGATCGGACCAAGATATCGTTACACGATTGGTCGCGACAGGCCGGGCAATTAGCACTCATTTTTCTCGTTAGCATTTTTGTGATCAATATGGGATACGTATTTGAAGACAGTGGCAAACAACTTCGCGACTTCAAATTTCAAACAACGCTGTTTACAGGCTATGAGGATTTGGAGAAGGTACCTTATTGTGGAGGGAATCGGTTTGACGGGTCTGGGAATTTTTTTGAAACGACGCTTGGCTATTTACCGATGCCGTTGCCGGCGAATTTTATCCAAGGCATTGATACCCAGCGTCTTGACTTTGAACGCGGATTACCATCCTATCTTCGCGGGCAATGGTCAGATCATGGCTGGTGGTATTATTATCTCTATGCCCTGCTCATAAAAACGCCGGTCGGAACGATTCTGCTCTTTCTGCTGGCCATCTTTTGCACTCTGTTTTTAAAAGGGTATAACGCGTCATGGCGGGATGAAATGGTTATTCTCCTGCCTGGGATTGTCCTGCTGGCGTTTGTCAGTTCGCAAACGGGATTCTCCGTTCATTCGCGATATGTCATTCCTGCCCTGCCGTTTTTCTTTGTTTGGATGAGTAAAGTCGGACGGGCATTTACCGGTATTCCGCATGAGAAACGGGATGAGCAAAACCAGTCTGAACAGTTACAAGACGATTTAAAACCTGTTAAAAAATATCCGCAAGGATATAAAATCGTTCGCGTCTTAACGATTGTCTTTTTGACTTGGTCCGTTTTAAGTTCTTTGTCGGTTTATCCGCATTCAATCTCTTACTTCAACGAGCTGGCGGTTTGCATTCCAACGCCGAAGACGGACGAGCATCCGCAAATTCCGCCAATTCAAAAGCCAGTGAGCTTTTATGATTGGTATAAAGCGATTGTGTCAGCCGGTCCGCGAAACGGACCGCGGCATTTGCTCGACAGCAATATCGATTGGGGGCAAGACCTGTTTAATTTGGAACGATGGTGCAAAAGACATCCCGAAGTGACCGATCTGAAAGTCGCGTATTGGGGTAGTTATCCGGTCGATTTAACGACGATTCCAATGTGTGGTCATCCTTCCGATAAACCGAAACCGGGATGGTACGCGATCAGTGTCAACAATATTTATTCGCGTGAAGGAACGTATCGATATTTTCTGGACTACACACCTGTTGCCATGGCCGGTTACTCCATTTATATTTATCACCTTACTCAAGATGATATCGACCGGGTAAATGATTCCTCTGCTACGACTAATAAAAATGCAACTACTCACAAAAACGCAACCATAACACGGGCAAGGTAACTCCATGAAGCGTTTACTCTCAAGTTTAAGAATTGCGGGAACAGGAGCAGGGCGAGTTGTCCTGATATTTGCTACTGTACTACTGTTGATTTATCTGATTCTGACGTTGTTTTGTGGCTGGTCGGACCGGCGATTTTTTGGAAACATTTGGTTTTATCACGATTTGCGGTACTGGCCTAATGTTTGTTCATCGTTGCTTTGCGATGATCGGACAAACCAAAAAAAACAAAAAAGCCGACGCGGCATTCTCTTATCAAAATTTCTCACACGTTCATAAATATTCCAGTCTGCCGTGTGTTAAAACGGGCAATGTCGGAAAGCGTTACCCGTGTATGAGAAAAACTTTTTCAACTATTTTGAGAAAAATCACGAATTTTCAGATTTTCTTCCGTACAAAACGCCTTCTCATTACTTTTATATGAATAGAGGAACGTAAGTTTTTCGGGAAACCGTGAAAATGGGTTATAGGACGTCCGAAAGAAACAAGGAAAGAGTTCATGAACAACTTGGTAGAGAATCAGAAAGAGAGCGTAAGGCCAAAAGAGCAATTCGGAAAAGCCTATATCTGGCTTACCCGTGGAATCGCTTGTTTGCTTTTCGTTGCCGCTGGAATGAAAGCTTGGCAACTGGCGACCGTTCCGGTTTTGGGCGAAGGCCTGCTCCATGCCCGATGGCTCAATATTCTCGTCGTCGAGTTTGAGCTTGCGTTTGGACTTTGGCTTCTCTTCGGATTTTTACCAAAACTAACCAGTTGGGTGACAATCGCTTTGTTTACAACCTTCGCGGGTGTCTCTTTATACAAAGCGATTTCCGGCGAAGCGAGTTGCGGCTGTTTCGGAGCGGCCCAAGTCAATCCGTGGTTTACGACGGGACTGGATGTGGTGGTTGCGGGATTGGCGTTTTTCCTGGGACGCGGTCATCATGTTGACCACTCACGGGTTGACCTTGCAGAGTTGGATAAGAGACGACTTGCCTTGGCTGTTGTTGTCTGGCTAATCATAGCCATTCCGGTAACAATAGCCATGTTTTCAGTTCGAACGAATGATCTATCCGAACTGGGTACCGTTTTTACGGGCGCGGACGGTAAGGAAACGATTTTGCTGGAACCGGAAAAATGGAAGAAGGGCGAGTTTCCGCTGCTTCCTTATATTGAACCACCAGAGGTTCGAGAGAAACTCAAAACCGGAAATTGGACGGTCGTCTTGTATCACCACGACTGCCCTAAATGTCAAAAAGTGATTGAAGGAATGGCTGCGAAAGGAGTACCAAATCTAATTTGCGTCGAGGTTCTAACGTATAGTAAGGCAAAAAATAGGCGAGATCACTTTCCTGTTGCCAATTTATCAGACAAGTGCTTCTGGTTTGTCGAAACACCAAAGATAATAAGTTGTAACAGGATAAAATAATGGTTGTATTAAAGCTTTACTATCAAAGAATATCAGGTATTACAGGACAGAGTCTTACAATACTTGCTCTTCTATTAGCATTTACAGGGTGTTCTCATTTATCATAAATTCAGGAAGAGAATGATTTGATTTCTTACAAATCGGCAGTTCATGATTTTGGGGAACAACCACAGAATACAGAACTGGGTCATGTCTTTCCACTTGTTAACAAATCGGGTTTTCCAATTCGATTTCTTGGCATAAGATCGTCGTGTGGATGTACTTGGGCAGCTAATCATGATAAATTGGTTGGTTCACTTCTTTCATCTAAAGCAACATTGTACTTTCCCGTTTACCTAAGAACTTCTGATTCAATGAATTTGGCAAACGGTAAAATAGTCATTATATATTGTCTCGAAAAAGCTATGAGTACACCTGTATCTGCAAAAAGTCTGACACTTGAACTAAAAGCTACTGTTTTGACGGACTATGTTATAGATCCATTGGAAATAGATTTTGGAATAATTAATGGACTGGAACTTCAAAAGAAGACAAAACTCATCTCTGTTATTCCGATTCAACATAAGTCCTTGAAAATTTTAGGAGTTCGTTCGTCAACAGAGTCTCTCTCCTCCTGTCAAGTTGTAGATACATCAAATCCACACGGAGAAATGGAGATAGAAGCACAACTCGACGTTTCCTCATTTTCTTAAGACAGAGACTTTTTTGGTCAACTTATTATTGAAACTAATAGTAAAAGCAGACCAAAAGGAATTGTAAAGGTAAGGGCTCATTACATATCTCCAGTAACAATTATACCTTCATATGTAGTTATTCCGTCGAATAAAAAAGGTAGTACAGTTCAGACACTTCAGGTAAAAACGAGCGTACCCTCTATTATTCAGGAAGTCACGAGTGACAATAAAAGTGTGCACATGATGAACTTTAACAGGGCTACGAAATCTGATACTCATCTTGCAGAAATTCAAATTCCTGCTTGTTTTGATAAAGATCAAGAAGAAAATGTAAAATTTGAAATAATCCTCTTCCCATCCGAAGGAAAGAAGATAACACGTTCGTGTTCAGTTCCACTTTACCGTTTTAAAGAAGGAGACAAATGATGAAAAGGTACATGATTTGCTGTTTCGTTTTCGCAACTCTGACAATCTTGCAACTTTGTGGTGGCGGTATTTCCGCTGCGTTGCCATGTAAGGTACCGAGTTCCAGTACAAAAAAATGTTACCATCCAACCAATGCTGTTAGCGATTGTTCTGCATGGAACGGAGTGACTGACTGTGTAGGTAAATCCATGTATCTCATTAATGATTTTCCAGATGGGACAACGGACGCCGAAAAAGGAACTACGGAGGAGAAAATGGTCGATTGCTATCAGGAGACTCGGTGCGGTCAGGATGAGAATTGTCCACAGAATTGTGTTGTAAAGACAACTCTTCCATATATTTTGGGAACGAAAGTTGTTCCAGGATCAGGAAAGTGTCCTACTGAATAAATCTTTAGGGGATTTGTTCGCTGCATAGAGTAAGGCATACGAATACGATCAATAGTATGCCTTTATCCTTTAGCCTTTCGCAGCTTTAGTTCACAGTTCATCATTAAATATTCTATGGGTAATTATAATGAGCAATAGAAACATTCTGTACTTTCCCCGGTTTTTAGCCAAGGAGAAAATTTTGAAAAATTGATATAGGAAAAAAGAGACTCATTTGTTATTGTTTGGAATAACCACAAACAAAACGATAACGAAAGGAGTCTCTCTCATGAGCAACAAGCCGCAGGAGGCGAATCGTTGCATCCATACGTTCATTATAGTAATGGAAAACGCATTGTACAAGCCCAGTCGTCGCTGGTTTCAGAAATTTATTTTTGGGGCCTTGTTGACCTGTTCGACGGTCTCGTC
>JAQVID010000312.1 GCA_028695865.1 Thermoguttaceae bacterium
CGGTTATTAGTACGGAAAAAATCAGCGAATAGGGAGCGGCAACCACGGCCGACGGCTGGACTCTTGCCCACGACGAATTGGGAGTCATTCTGGAAAGTCGCGCAATTTCCATGCGTGAAATTGTCGACGGAACATCCAATACACTCATGGTGACCGAAGCCTGCTCTTACGAAAACGGTTCACCCAAAACATACGACAACGGAAGTTGGATGATGGGAACCAATATTTTTCGCAAAACAAAAGCACCAATTAACTATAAGCCTGACTGTACACATTTTGAAACGGGCCAATTTGATTGGAGCTGTGCCAAATGCTCTGCTTACCAGTACGAAACGCGAAGCCGCCACCCCAATGGCGCTTTTGCTTTGGTATGCGATGGCAGTTGCCGTTTTCTGTCAACCTCTGTCGCTCCCGAGATTATTGCCGGCATTATTACCCGGGATCAAGGAGAAACGGTTTCCGTGCCGTAATACCCCCCGTTCGTCGCAGGCCACGGACTGGCCAATGTGCGAAACGAACTATGATTGCATCCCCAAAAGCACGGAATCCCAAATGAATGAATTACTCTGAGAACACTTTTCTGAAGTTACTGATAAATTACAAGAAAACAAAAAACGCGTGACCATTCTGCGGGAACGGAAACGCGTTTTGCATGAAATCAGACAGCGATTATTTCCCAAGCTGTTCCAGAAGTTGCGTTGCGGCCGGGCGCTTATAGAACGGCGCCTTTACCGAAACAATTGCGGTAAGCAACTTTTTTGCATCGTCTTTCTTGCCTTCGTCAGCCAGAAGGACAGCAAGGTAATACGCGGCAACCGGATTGACCTGACCATCGGCGGCGGACCGTTGAAGAATTTCACGAGCTTTTGCTTTATCGCCCGCCTGATACAAAGCCCAACCCAAAGTCGCCAGAAAATTACGGTTGTTGTTTTGTTTTTGCACATTGCCCGCCGCATACTGAAGGGCCAATTTCGTTTTCTCCGGACTCTTCTCCTCCGCCAAAGCCAACGCCAATCCGTTCGTGATTTGCGTATCGTTGGGAGCCTTGACCAAAGCGGCCTGGAAGAGCTGTTCTGCCCGGGCAAAGTCGTTCCTGAACAGCGCGACGTTGGCACAAGTCTTCATGACCGCTACAGACTCCGGATCATTTTTCAGAAGCTGATCTGCGTATTTCCCCGCCTCGTCAAGTTTATTTTCGTTCAAAGCAACAACGACCGCCAATGAAAGGACATCCGAATTCGTCGGGTATTTTTTCATCGCTTCAACCAAAGAAGCATTTGCTTTTTCCGCGTTTCCACCGCGCAGGTAAAGTTGCGCCATGGCCGCTTCGGCAGGAAGTCCTTTACCCTTGTCCAACTCATCGGCATGCAGGAACCATTTCAGCGCGCTTTCATCTTCTTTCTTTTCGAAAAAGGAAATTGCAACCAGTCGCGACGTTTCCGCCGTCTCACCTTCCAGTTTAATCAGTGTTCCCAACGCGCCCTGCATGGCGTCCCAACGCTTGCGCGCTTGGGCCAATTTGGCCTTGTCGCGACAAAGCTTGATCTGTAGTGCTTTGATCAACTCCGGCTCAATTTTGCTTGCCGACAAGACCGTTTCCCCTTGGGCAAACAGAAGCTCTGCGGCAGTTAATTCCCCTTGGGCAAAAGCGATTTCACCCAGCAGGAGAAACGCTTCCGGGTCCGAAGGCGTCTCTTCGGTCGCAAGTTCAAGCGACGCCCGGACCGCCTTTGTATTATTCAATTGGGCAAACCAGCTCGTCAAATAAAGACGCGGCGGCCGGACCGCTTGAGGATTCGCCTTATACAATTCATTCAATTTTTCGAGCGCACCGGCCAAGTCTGATTTTTTGAACTTCTCTAACGCCTGCTCCAAACCTGCTTGGAGTTCCGGACTAAGCTTGGAGTGATCGGCCGCAGGAGCCACTGCCGCCGCGGTCTGACCTTCCGTTTGCCCCGCTGCTTCCGTGCCTTCGTCCGCCGGTTTCGTCGATACCATTCCGCCCGAAGCCGCAGCCATCGTCTGCGCCGCGCTTCCCGGGGCCTGCTGCGACTTGTTCAGCGCAGGCGTCAAACGATTCTGCCCCCACGCGGAACTGAATGCCCCGGCAAGGAGAATCAGCGAAACCAATGTCCGCGCAGACCAAACCTGATATTTTTTCATCAAAGAATCCTTTCTGTTAAAACAGAGTAGGAGGCAAAACCAGTAACTTCATCAATGCCGTACCCGCTCTATTATTGTTTCTAATATCACACCATAACTCAAACATTGTTTTACACCACTACATTCGCAGTGCAAACACTCATGCCGCTTCTTTGCTTATTGCCAACTAAACGCGTTCGTAATACTAGCAAAAAGCGCCGGCAGGAACAAGGGCAAAAAATGAAAAAACATTGGTTTATGGGCTTGTCATGAAAAAGTTTTATGGTAGAATCCAGCACTATGATAGTTTCTCCTTTGGAGGATACGCGAATTGGTTAGCAGCCTGACTCGAAATCAGGTGCCGGCTTGCCGGTTGAGGGTTCGAGTCCCTTGTCCTCCGCTCTGTCTTGTGTAAAAGACAGGGAAAAAAGCTCGATTTCCCGTCGGGGGTATTTGCCTCCGACGGGTTTTTTATTGTCTTGACACTTTAAGACGCGACACGAATTATTTTGCGTCGTGTTATATGTTTATATACACCATATATCTATTCTCGTACTTCCAATGAAAAAGTCTGATCGTTCTTCGATTGCGTCAGTTGTTCAAGGTACTGATTGGTTGTCTTCCACTGCAAAGTCATTTCAGTTGTTTGTTTTTCGAGAAGTTTTTTGATATCCCCCAAACTTGACTCGAAAGGAATTTCCGCTGACACTTTGTCGATACTCTTGTCGTCAGGCTGAACCGGCTCATTGGACCCGGCTTGCTGTTTCTGATCCGTTTCCTGCTGAGAACCGTTTGGGACAAACGAGGCCAAGCGGTCGAGCAGTTGCCCCCAATAAGCAGCATTGAATTCTGTTTTTTCCTGGTCACGATGATCAGGAAACGCGGACGAATTGCTCCAGGCATACGATGCTTGACTTTCCGGCGACTGAATGACGGGAGAAGCCGCTTGAGTCACACTGTTTACAGTTCGGGTTTTTTCTTCGTTGTCCCAATGAAAAAGAGTATCGCCAACGCGGCTTGCGTTACTCCAACGACTGTCGCCCATTTGCTTTGATTCGTCGGATTGTCTGGAAAAGGTATCAGGGAACATCCTTTCGAATGCGTTCCAGGCCGCGTCTTGCCTCCCCGGAAACGGAATGTTTGGCGAATGATCTTGACGAATCAAGCTTCGTTCCAACCTGGATAACAGGGTACTGAAAGCCTGCTCGATTATTGTTATACTTCGAGATTGATCCTCCGCTTGTACTGCGGACGACGAATTAAGACAAGAAGCAACCTCGGGCAAAACTCCCGCGTCTGTTTTGCCCCTGGCCGGGCAATCATCCTGGTCCCTGTCCGTTTTTTGAGAAATCGCGAAAAAAGAAGGTTCATTCTTGTTCGAATAAGACGCGACTTCCCGACCATTATCTTGCAAGAACGTCTCTTGCGGCGACATCAAAAAAGCATGTGACTCGCTCCGAAAAAAACGCTCGAACGATTCCGAGGCCGCATTAAGTTTTTCGGTAAGACGAGCTGTTTTTTGCTCCAATTCGTCAAGTTCCTCTTGTGTATGACGTGTATCAATCTCAAAAACAAGCGTTGAAATAATTTCTCCCATCTATTGTTTTCCTCCATTCGTAAGTAATGTTTTGCTCTGGTATTGTCGACTGAAATTGAGAAACGATCATATCCGCGCGTGGTCAATAACTGTGTTTCCTTTCCTGAAGAGCTTTGATAAGACACGCCTTGTCGACGCGAAGAAAGCGGCCGTCGCGAATAATGGGAACGTTCCAACGAACAAGACACCTGTAGGCCGTCTTTTTGGACACTTTGAGAAAACGCGCCGTCATTTGTAATGTGAGCAATTCTTCCATGGTCATACTCCTGCTTTTACTTTCGGGTTTTGACATCTGATATTTCGAACGACGCCAATCGCCTCGTTCCGCGTCTATTATATGACGCCTCTCGACGGAAATACAGGGAATCGGAGGCACATCAGGACAGATATGCCCCAGTATCATAATCAAGAGTGTTTTTTCTACCGATTCTTCAATTCCCGTAATTGGCTCCCCGTTTAAGGTCGAAAAACGGGGGGGATTCAGGCCGCACAACACGAAAAAATCAACGGCAACTCATATAATTCGTTCAAACCGTCGTTTTGTTCGGATTAAATCACTCGTTTACTTGACAACGGTTTGCAAAACACTTACACTAAAAATACAAGCAGCGATTCCTTGAGTCCCTGTTTCACTTCCGTTTATCATTAAAACTGTTACGAAGAAGAATCAACATGAAGCACACTACCACGCATCACCAATTCATGAACAATCCGCAAGCAACCGCCATGCTCAAACGCAAAAAACGAAAAGGATATGAGTTTGACTGTACTGAAAGGGTTTGTGTTTGAGTTCATGTTCCTGGAGGTTCTCTCATGAATCGCATGACGGTTTTTGCCCCGGCAAAACTTAATTTGTTCCTTGCCGTCCGTCCGCGCCGACCGGATGGCTTTCATGAAGTCGA
The DNA here is from genome assembly GCA_028695865.1 of Thermoguttaceae bacterium. GTDB lineage: Bacteria > Planctomycetota > Planctomycetia > Pirellulales > Thermoguttaceae > JAUNBG01. The sequence continues at coordinate 4,642 of JAQVID010000312.1, forward strand.
GACGGTCACTGTCCTGTTGGAATTGGCCGATCAGCTCGAATTTCAGATCGGACATGATATTACAGAATCGTCGTTTGCCCTAACCTGTGAGTCTGAAACTCCTTCACACCACGTAAATCAACAAGACGACATTCCGCAAGACGACCGCAATCTCGTCGTTCAGGCTCTCAAGCGCCTTGCAGAAAAAAGCAATACCAATATCGCCACCGCGATTCGCCTTATCAAACGTATTCCGTCACAAGCCGGACTCGGCGGCGGAAGCAGTGACGCGGCGACCACGCTTGCCGCGTGTTGTGGCCTGTGGAACTTGCAACTCGATAGGGAATACCTTGCGCAAATCGGATCGTCACTGGGAAGCGATGTTCCTTTGTTTCTCGGTCCGACCTATTCATTATGCCGCGGACGGGGTGAAAAAACTTTTCCTCTTTTTAACGCCCCGGGCGCTAAGGAGCCGCGACTTCATTTTGTCCTGCTCAAACCTTGTGGCGGCCTCAATACAGGGCATGTTTATTCGCG
>JAQVID010000004.1 GCA_028695865.1 Thermoguttaceae bacterium
AGGAACAGGACATCTTGTGTCGTACCGCGACCTTCAAAGTCGGGGGGTAACTGCTCTGTGCAATCGACCGTTTCAACTGTTTCCGGCGAAATGTCGAACAGAAAACGACTCGAAATGACCACCGAATACATTCCGCGAAATTCACGATAAACACACTTGCTCATGAGGAGTTCTTCCCGGGCACGGGTCATTCCGACGAACAAGAGCCTCCGTTCTTCTTCCAATTGCATGGCGTCTTTAAGCGAACGTTCATGGGGGAGAATGTTTTCTTCGACGGCAATAATATAAACGACCGGGAATTCCAGTCCTTTTGCGGCATGAAGCGACATGAGCGAGACGCGTTCGGAACCGTTGTTCCAGGCATCGACATCGTTGACCAGCGCGGTGCGTTCGAGGAAACGGCCCAATCGCGTTATTCCGTCGGCGTCGTTTGTTTCGAAGAGTGAGCCGGGCGGCAGATTGGCTTGCGTCGTTTGGTCGTCTTCTTCTTCGGATTGCCCGCTTAACTCTTGATCGAATTCGCGTACTTCCGAAAGAAGTTCCTGTACGTTGGCACATCGCTGTTTATCTTCTTCTGTGTCGCCCATGATCGATTGAAGATATTTTGAATCGCGAAGGACAATGGAAAGCAAGACTTCCAAATCGGCATGAACATCGGCGGCCATTTCGGCAAAACGGTCGATCATGGCGACGAAGTCGGCGATGCTTTTGCGTGTTTTTGCGGTGATGCCGTCAATACGATCGACACAACGAGCGGCGTCGAAGAGCGAAACGCCGGAACTTGCGGCGTAGTTTTCGAGTTTGCCGATGGTTGTTCGCCCGATTCCGCGAGTGGGTAAGTTAATGATACGGCGAAAGGCAATCGAATCGCTTGTGTTGTAAATCAGTTGAAAATAAGCGACCAGGTCGCGAATTTCGCGCCGCCCGAAAAATTCCAGACCGCGAACAAGCTGAAACGGAACTCCGTTGCGATGAAGCGCATGTTCCAGATTGCGGGACAGGGCGTTCGTTCGATAAAAAATCGCGAAGTCGCCCGGCTGACGTCTTCCTTCAGAAACGGCGGTCGCAATTTCGCGAGCGATGATTTCGGCTTCATCCCGCTGGTTGAAGCATGTGAGTACCCGGGGACGCACGCCCGCCGTATTGTCGGTGTAAAGGTCTTTTTCTTTCCGATGCTTGTTGTGTTTGATCAATGACGAAGCCGCGGCCAGAATGCTTTTTGTACTCCTGTAATTCTGTTCCAGTCGCACAATACGCACGGTCGGAAAGTCTTTTTCAAAGTCAAGTATATTATTGATATTGGCTCCGCGCCAGCCGTAGATCGATTGGTCCGGGTCGCCTGTTACGCACAGATTCGGATAATCGATCGACAGTGCTCGTGAAATCGCGTATTGAACAAGGTTGGTGTCCTGGTATTCGTCAAGCAGCAGATAACGATACCGGGCATCGAGGTCGTGACGCAGGCCCGGATTCTCCTTGAGCATGACCGCGACACGAACAAGCAGATCGTCGAAATCGACCGCGTTGCACTCGCGAAGAGCCTGCTGATATTGAGGGTACACTTCTTCCACGGTCTTTCCCAACAGGCTTCCTGCCCGGGCGACATAATCGTCGGGAAGAATCAGATTGTTTTTTGCCCAACTGATTGCACCGGCGATTTTTTGAGCGTCCACACCATTGGGTAGGGAACTCTTGTCAATCAAATTATCGAGAAGTTGCCGACTTTGATCGGTATCATAGATTGTGAAGTTGGTCCCCAGTCGCGTCTTGTCGGCGTACATGCGAAGAAGTCGGGCACAAAACTTGTGAAAGGTTCCCATCCAAACTCTTGCCCCGGGAGCCAGACTCGCCAAACGGGAATTCATTTCGTTGGCGGCCTTGTTCGTAAACGTCATGGCGACGATTTGCCAGTCGGGAACGCCTTGTTCCAGCAGCCAGGCGATTCGGTGCGTAACGACTCTGGTTTTGCCGCTTCCGGGCCCGGCAAGTACGAGAAGCGGTCCGTCTTTGAAACGAATCGCTTCTTCTTGCGCTTTGTTCAATCCTTCGAAAAGATGTTTCATTCCATTGTTCTCAATTCTTGCGGCAAAGCATGTTTTTGAAAAATTGGTTTGGCTCAACTTGTGTGTTGTGCGGCCGGCGTCCCCCGTTTTCCGAAGGTAATCGGGGAGCGAATTACCGAAAATTGTCGTATCGGTAGTGAAAAATCGGCTTGGCTCAACTTGTGTGTTGTGCGGCCGGCGTCCCCCGTTTTCCGAAGGTAAACGGGGAGCGAATTACCGAAAATTGTCGTATCGGTAGTGAAAAATCGGTTTGGCTCAACTTGTGTGTTGTGCGGCCGGCGTCCCCCGTTTTCCGAAGGTAATCGGGGAGCGAATTACCGAATATTGTCGTATCGGTAGTGAAAAATCGGCTTGGCTCAACTTGTGTGTTGTGCGGCCGGCGTCCCCCCGTTTTCCGAAGGTAAACGGGGAACGAATTACCGAAAATTGTCGTATCGGTAGTGAAAAATCGGTTCAACTTTCCAGTGCGGTAGTAACAATATCGCGAGCTTCGTCAAAAATCTTGTCGAGGTGTTCTGTTCCCAAAAACGATTCGCCGTATATTTTATAAATATTTTCGGTTCCGGAGGGGCGTGCGGCGAACCAGCCGTTTTGAGTAACGACTTTAAGGCCGCCAATAGGCGCGTTGTTTCCGGGCGCGTTGGTTAACTTCGCAATGATTTTTTCTCCGGCGAGTTCATTGGCCGAGACTTTTTCCGGGGTCAGGTTTTTGAACGCGGCTTTCTGTTCCGGAGTGGCGACCTGATCGACCCTGCGATAAACGGGCGAGCCGTAAAGCGCTTCGAGTTCTTCATAATAGATACCGGGGTCCTTGCCGGTCGTAGCGAGAATTTCGGCGGCCAGAAGAGCGGGAATGATACCGTCTTTGTCCGTGGTCCATGTTTCTCCGTCGATACGCAGAAAACTGGCACCGGCGCTTTCCTCTCCCCCGAACGCGATGGTTCGATTGAAAAGTCCTGGAACAAACCATTTGAAGCCGACCGGAACTTCAATCAGTTTCCGGTCCAAACCGTCAACGACGCGATCGATAATACTGCTTGACACCAGCGTCTTGCCGACGGCCAATTCGCCGTTCCAGTCTTCGCGGTGCTTGAGTAAATAGTCGATGGCAACGGCCATAAAATGATTGGGATTCATGAGTCCGCGAGCTTTCGAGACAATGCCATGGCGATCCGAATCAGGATCGTTAGCGACGGCCAGATCGAAACGGTCTTTGAGTTTCACCAGATTGGCCATGGAGTACGGACTGGAACAATCCATTCTGATTTTACCATCGTGATCAACCGGAACGAAAGAAAAAGTTGGGTCAAGTTGGTCATTGACGACGGTAACATCAAGTCCGTATTGACGGCCAATTCGTTCCCAATAGGCTTGAGACGCTCCGCCCAGCGGATCGACGCCGATCTTAATGCCCGCGTTTCGAATCGCTTCCATATCAACGACATTTTCCAAATCGTCAATGTACCGCGCATGGAAGTCAACCGCGTGAATCGACGGCCAGGCAATCGCTTCGTCGAAGTCAAGCCAGCGAACATCGCGGTTATCGTTGGCGAGATACTGATTGGCCCGGTCTTGAATCCAGCCGGTAATATCGGTATCGGCGGCGCCGCCATTGGTCGGATTGTATTTGATTCCACCGTCGGAGGGCGGATTGTGCGATGGGGTAATAATCAGTCCATCGGAATAATTTGGGCCGAAGGTCGCGTTACTGGTCAAAATTCTGTGCGAAATGACCGGGGTTGGCGTTGCCGTCCGGCCTGCTTGATATTCCGTTTCAACGTTATTGGCGGCAAGTACTTCAATCGCGGTTTGCTCGGCGGCATCTGAAATGGCGTGCGTGTCTTTACCAATATAGAGCATTTGAGGCTGGCCGTGTTCGCGTCGCCAATCGATCACCGCTTGCACAATGGCGCGAACATGGGCCTGTGTGAAGGACCCGTTAAAAGGGGTACCTCTGTGCCCGCTGGTTCCGAACTGAACTCGTTGAATCGCGCTATTGACATCAGGCTTTTTTTCCCGGTAATCACGATTGAGTTGTTCCACATCGATAAGCAGCTCTTTCGGAGCCGCTTTGCCTGCCAGTTCACTGACCATGATTTTTGTCCTTTCCCCGTTCACCGGAGCGAAAAAATTTTCTTATCGCGATCTGTTCAGGATCGGAAGTATTGGCAAGGTCCGGCCTGCCGTGCGCGTTAATTCTCTTTGTCGGACGATTTGAACTCGAAGCCGTTTTCCAATTCTTTGGTAAGTTCAAAAACGTCGTCGAAGTCTTCCGGACAGTCTTCCTTGGTTTTGCTCATATAGCCGATATTGATCAAATTATACACAATGTCGCCAATATCGGACGTTTTGCGAATGCCCAGTCCGCGCAAGACGGATCGGGCCAACATGCCGTATTGGAGCAGGGCGTAATCCCGCACGGCCCGGCACAGGTCTTGCCCGGAAACGTGAGAAGCCCCACTCGAAGGAACATAACTAATGTCGCCGGCATGAGCTTGCGCCTCTTCCTTGGCACTCTGCTCGTTTGCGAAGACAAGTGCTTCGTTGACCAGACGGTAAGACTCAATAGAGAAGCGATGATCGTTCTTCAACAGCTCTACAAATTTTTGAGTTTGAATATCTTGTACCATTGTATCACTCAAGCTTGCTTTGGATGCGATCGTTCATCCGGGATCAGTATTGTCTGTTCATTATCCGTATTATTTTTTGCTATCGGTCGAATTGTCCTGACGATCCAGAACGAGGGTAGGTCCGATATGCTTTTTGACAGTGTATTCGTACCGGGCAAAAATCATGCGACCGGCACTGGTTTGCAGAACGCTGGTAACCGTAACGACGACCCGTTCGGCAATATGATTGCGTCCTTGTTCAACGACGATCATGGTGCCATCGTCGAGGTAAGCAACGCCTTGACCGGCTTCTTCGCCGCCTTTGACGATGTCGATTTCAATACGCTCATTGGGCAAAAAGACCGGTTTGAGGGCATTGGACAAATCATTGAGGTTAATGACCGGCACACCTTGGAGCTTGGCAACCTTATTCAGGTTATAATCGTTCGTAACGAGCTTGCCTCCCAGATGTTTGGCCAGAGCGACCAGTTTGAGATCGACCGGCTGATTAACATACTCCGGAAGCTCGGAATCATCGATTTGCAGATCGACTTCGGGCATGTTCTGAAGTTGGCTCAAAATATCAAGTCCACGGCGGCCTCGCGTTCTTCGTCCGCGGTCGGCACTGTCGGCGATATGTTGCAGTTCGACCATGGCAAACCGGGGAATAATGAGCGTATTATCAATCAGTTTGGTCTCCATGACATCGGAAATTCGGCCATCGATCACGACGCTGGTATCGAGGATTAAAGGTTTGATTCCTTTTATATTGCGTTGAAATTCGACGTAAGGAATGATGAATCGAAAATCGTTTCGTGTTTGTAATAAAAAGCTTGTTCCGCAATAGCTGAACCATAATAGCATTACCGCGATAATATTCCTCCGCAGGGGCGACGGAATGAGTACGCCGTTGGTATCGAGTTCGTCGTCGAAGAATGGTTCCAGGGCAAGACCCATGAAATAGGTCATGAGCAGTCCGACCAGCAGGCCAAAATAGATCGCGGAAATCCATTCCAGTCGCTTTTTCGGGAAAGCCATATCTACCCAAATAATTACAAGCGTAGCGGCAATCAAAACAAAAAATGTTAATAAACTTACAGTATCACTTTTCCCGGTCAAACCGCCGGAGCGAACGATTGCAACGCCGATTCCGCTGGTTACCAGAATAAAAATACTGCGAAGAATTAAAAGTGGCATGATTGTTCCTTTGGGAGCAAAATAAGTGTTCTGTCAAATTATATTTATATTATATGGTCGAAAAGAGGAATGACAACGACAAAAGGAGGTTTTTGCTGCGGAGTTGCGTTGTCACCGTGATACTATCCAACCTGGGTACCAATGTAAACAAGCCAATTATAATCTTTCTTTTGAAAAAAAGGAAGGTGTTGGGTGCCAAAAAAAACGAACTTTCTCTCCCCCCCGGTTAAATTCGATTCTCTTTGGGGTATAATACATCATGGTGGAGAATTTACCTGTTCGTAACAACCGGACATGATTTAAAAAGGTTGAACACATGAAAAAGTTATTGTCGGGGAACGAGGCGATCGCCCGGGGAGCCTGGGAAGCCAAAGTGAACGTGGCAACCGGATATCCGGGAACGCCTTCAACGGAAATTTTGGAAAATATCAGCAAGTTTTACAAGGACGACGTCTACTGCGAATGGGCGCCGAACGAAAAAGTTGCTTTTGAGGTCGCTGTGGGTGCCGCCTTTACTGGTGCTCGTGCCATGACGACCATGAAACATGTCGGACTCAACGTTGCGGCCGATCCTCTCATGACATTCGCCTATATCGGTACTGTCGGTGGCTTTGTCGCCGTCGTTGCCGATGATCCAGGTATGAATTCATCGCAAAACGAGCAGGATACCCGCCAAATGGCCCGGTTCGCAAAAGTTCCCGTTATTGAACCCGCTGATTCCGAGGAAGCTCGCGTCTTCATGCGAATGGCGTTCGAAATTTCCGAAAAATATCAAACCCCGGTTATCCTCCGTTCAACCACCACGGTGAGTCACTCCCGTGGAATCGTCAAACTCGACGAACAAGTTGAGCTTGATCGCAAGATCAGTTTCCAAAAAGCTCCTTCCCGGTTTGTTCCTGTACCCGCGTGGGCTCGGCCGATGAGAGTTCGTTTGGAGAAGCGACTTGAGGAATTGCAAGAAGAAGCAAGTATTTCGTCGCTGAACGAACTTGAATGGAAAGATCGTTCGCTTGGTATTATTACCAGTGGTGCCGCCAGTCAATATGTTCGCGAAGTTTTTCCGGACGCGTCCATTTTGAAGTTGGGATGGTCGTATCCGTTCCCTGACAGATTGCTTCACGAGTTCGCTTATGGCGTCGAAGAGGTTTTGGTTGTCGAAGAGCTTGACGATTTTATTGAGGAACATGTTAAAGCACTGGGAATTCACTGCATTGGCAAGAAGTTGGCGGGGGGAAATTTGGTTCCCCGCATTGGTGAGTTGAACATAAATATCATGAGAGAAGTTCGGGACAAGCTCGATCAGCGAATGGGCTCAAGCTCTGTCGCGTACAGTTCGCCCGATCAGATTCCGCTTCCGATCCCGGGCGAAACGTCCGTCTCGGGGAGTGTTCCTCCGGTCCTTTCCGACAGTGACATGGCTAAGCCTGTTGTGAAAAAAGAAGCGATGCCTGCGGTTCCTCCGATGGATTCCGCTGTGGAACTTCCGGTTCTTCCGCCTCGTCCTCCGGTGTTGTGTCCGGGCTGTCCACACCGCGGTCTGTTCTTTGCCCTTGGGCGTCTCGATGTCGTGGTCGCCGGGGATATTGGTTGCTACAGTTTGGGGGTATCGCCTCCGCTCAATCGTATTGATACGATCTTGTGCATGGGGGGCGGTATTTCGGTCGCGCACGGCATGGCCTGTGCGAAGAACGACAAAAAAGTCGTCGGCATTGTGGGCGACTCGACCTTTTTCCACTCCGGTATGACAGGGCTTTTGGACATTATTTATAACAAAGGTTGTTCGACGATTATCGTACTCGATAACCGCACGACGGCCATGACAGGTCATCAGGACAATCCCGGTACGGGCAAGACCATTACGGGGCAGGCGACGAAGGCGACTGATATTGCTGAAGTAGGGCGCGCACTCGGAATCGAGCATGTTGTTGAGGTGCTTCCGCGTCATATCAAAGAGACGGTTGCGGTCTTAAAAGAAGCGATAGCGTCTGATGAACCCTGGTTGATCGTCTCGAAAACACCGTGTCCGCTTGCCGACAAGATTTCGCTTGGTCTTCCCCTTCGGGTGAATCAGGAGAAGTGTCGTCATTGCGGTCTGTGTTTGAAACTTGGCTGTCCTGGCATCGAAAAGGAACATGATCAAATTCACGTGAACACGTTGCTTTGTGCCAGTTGTAAATTGTGTCAGCAGATATGTCCGGCCGGGGCGTTTGAGAACGCGCCGTACAACATTGATCTAAACAATTAGCCTGAAAAGAATGCGGAAAAAGGAGAAGATAATATGTCCAGTACGTTGAATAATTATGCCGGAGGGAATGCTCCCTCGGATACGAAGAGTGTCGTTCTGGTCGGTGTTGGCGGACAAGGTATTCTGCTTGCAAGTACGGTTCTTGCTCATGCCGCGATGGAATCGGGTTACGACGTGAAGACCAATGAGATTCACGGCATGGCCCAACGCGGCGGAAGTGTGCTTGCCCAGGTTCGTTTTGGAACCAAGGTATACAGTCCAATCGTCCCCAAGGGCGGCGCCAGTATTATTGCGTCGTTGGAAAAGATTGAAATATTCCGTTACCGCGATTACCTTGACCCAATGGGTTGGGCGATTGTTTCGAATCAGGAGATTGTACCAGTGACGGCGTCCTCTGGTCAAACACCTTATCCGGAATTGGGAAAGGCCGACTTCGCCAAGTTCTTTCCGCGTTTGATCTATTTGAACGCGGTTGAAACGGCCAAAGAACTTGGTAATCCGAAAACGGTGAATTCGATCGTTTTGGGTGCCGTATCTCAAAAACTTGACTTTGAGACACAGGCGTGGGAAAAGGCGTTTCGTTCGTCGGTCAAGCCGAAGTTTTTCGATATCAATATGAAAGCGTTTTTCCTGGGTCGTCAGATGAACTGAATTTTGCTCGCCGTTTCGCAGGTGAAGGCAAAGAAAGCGAAGGAATGCCATGGTTTCGTTGAAAGAAAACATTTTTTGGGTCGGTTGTGTCGATTGGAATGTTCGTGATTTTCACAGTTACGATACGCATCGTGGCGCAACGTATAACGCTTATTTGATCCGCGGCCAAAAGAACGTCTTGATCGATACGGTTAAGGCTCCGTTTGCCGATGAGCTTTTACGCAACGTGAAAGAAATTGTCGGGCTTGATCAAATTGATTACGTTGTGTGCAACCACTCGGAACTTGACCACGCCGGTTCGCTTCCCGCCGTGATGAAGGCGCTCCCCAACGCGACTCTGCTTTGCAATGCCAAATGCCGCGAAACGTTGGCCGGTTATTTCGATACGGCTTCCTGGAAGATCGATATTGTTGCGCCGGATCAGCCGCTTTCATTGGGCAATCGAACGCTTGCTTTCGTGAATATTCCGATGGTGCATTGGCCGGAGTCGATGGTAACGTACATGCCGGAAGAAGAACTCCTGTTTTCGAACGACGCTTTCGGTCAGCATTTGGCGACGAACGTCCGCTTCGACGATCAGTGGGATTTGTCGCAACTGCTTCAGGAAGCGAAATCGTATTACGCCAATATTGTTGCTCCCTATGGTCGACAGGTACTCAAAACACTTGAAGTTGCCTCGAAACTCAAGATCAGTATGATTGCTCCGAGTCACGGTCTGATTTGGCGCAAGAACATTCCGGCGATTGTATCGGCATATTCCGATTGGGCCAGCGGCAAATGTATTCCCAAGGTTCTGATTATTTATGATACGATGTGGGAAAGCACCGGCCAAATGGCGCGCGAAATTCTCCGTGGCGTGACCTCTGTTGACGGCGTGCTTGGCGAAGCGATGCACGTTCGCAAAACGACTCTGACCCGGATCGCAACCGAGATGCTCGATACATCCGCCGTTGCCATTGGCAGCGCAACCTTGAATTCCGGTATGATGCCGCAACTTGCCGCGGCTCTCTGCTATATGAAAGGACTCAAATTTGTTCCCAAAAACGCTATGGCTTTTGGTTCTTACGGTTGGGGACCAGGTGGACCTGAAGCGATTGCCAAGTGGTTGGAGGAAATGAAATATCCGGTTGTTCAGCCGATGATTAAGGCTCACTGGCGCCCCAACGCGGAACTGCTGCAAGAGTGTTTTAACGCCGGCGTCGCGCTTGCTCAGGGAGTTCGATAATGCCCGCTTCGGTTGATTGCTTGCTCTGTCTCATGCGTCAGTCGCTCGACGCGGCCCGCTTTGCCTCGGACGATCCGGCAGTGCATCAGAAAGTTGTTCGCGACGTGATGCAGCTCGTGCTTGATGAACCGGCCAATGTTGTCCCGCCGGTCATTGGTCAAAAGATTCACCGTTTGATTCGGCAGCGTACTGGTAATCCGGACCCTTATGCCGAAGGAAAACGCCGTTCCAATGAAGCTTTGTTGGAGATGTATGATACCCTCCGCAATGAAGTTTTTTCATCTGACGACCCGTTTGAAACGGCGATTCGGTTTGCCATTGCCGGCAATACGATTGATTTTGCGCTTGGGAAGCCAAGTTCGGATATGATTGAGCGGGCGTTTGCCGAAGCCCGGGTACGTCCAATCAATGGCGATGTTGCGCTGTTTCGTCGAAAATTCGACGCGGCCGAATCGATCTTGTATTTGACCGATAACGCGGGCGAAATTGTTTGTGATCGGCTGTTTATCGAACTGCTTCGCAAAGAGCGTCCAACATGCAAATTGACCGTTGCGGTTCGCGGTCATGCGATCTTGAACGATGCGCTTCGGGAAGACGCTCAAGCTGTGGGGTTGGCAAAGCTTGTGCCCGTTATCGACAACGGTAATGACGGCCTTGGGACCATGCTGGAACAGTGTAGTGAAGAGTTTTTGCAATATTTCCGGTCTGTTGATCTGGTCATTTCAAAAGGTCTGGCCAATTATGAAACGCTGATAGAAAACGCTGGACCAGTTTTGCCTCGTGATATTGTCTACCTGTTCAAATCGAAGTGTCCGTTTATTTCTCATTTCGCCGGTACGCAGGTAGGCGACCTGGTCGTCGTCTGTCCCATGACGAATTGAACTAGACGAATTGAACTATTGGAATAGCCTTGCGCCGTCAGGCGGCACCCCTGTTATGCGATTCCCCCCCAAAAAAAACAACCCCATATGCGGACATTTATTGGTCGTCATGGACCTTGAATTGGGGGATGATGAAAAATCCTGCAAGCCCGTATATGGAGCGAGTGAAACGAGTGCAATTAGGGCCAGAGCGGTTCGCATTGGTTCCAACATTCTCTCATTCCGGTTGCGTGACCTGCGTTCCGGGCTCTGTTGGTCGTCATGGACCTTGAATTGGGGGATGATGAAAAATTCCGCAAGGCCCGTATATGGAGCGAGTGAAACGAGCGCAATTAGGGCCAGAACGGTTCGCATTGGTTCCAACATTCTCTAATTCCGGTTGCGCGACCTGCGTTCCGGGCTTGTCCGTCTTGCCAGAGCGAGCAGGCAGGGGCTTGTGCCGTCAGGCCGCCCCCCTGTTATGCGGTTTACTCCCGGTCCCTCTTTCCTGTCCGGCCGGCAAGAACCATTTGGCGAATGATCCATAGCACAACCAGCAGTGTAAAGGCAAAGACTCCCAAAAACGCGTAGAGCGGACTCCATTCGACGTTTTCCGGTATGGCCGCAACATTCAGCCAGGAAGCAAGTTGACCATTCTGAATCAATTGGCGAGTCGTTGCGTATGTCGCCAGAATAGCCAGTTCGCATAAGGTCACCGAAAAGACCAAAAGAACGCCGCGTATTTTGTCCCATTTTCCAAGCGTTAACAGGATCGGAAGCAGAGCAAACGAACCAATCGTTCCGACCGGCAGATACATCCACGGAGCCGTGAAAAGATAATCCAAATCAGGATACGACGGCTTAATAAAACGAAAATAATAAAACCAGAGAGACCCACCGGCAAGAAGCAGACCGAACCAACTAAAGCAGGTACTCAGGGTAAGGGCCCAACGTCTGTAATTCTCAATGGAATCGACCGATTCCTCAACTTCACTTTCATACTCGTCAGATTCATCGTCGCCTTGATCGGAATCGTCTTCGGACTTACCGCCCATTTTCTTGATTCGCTTTTTGTCCTTTTTACTCAATTTCGCGGTTCCGGCGGCAGTGGGCGTTGTACCTTTCTTTTTCGACGCTCCATCAGCGGTGTCGGTTTCCGACACAAACGAACGGGCACGGCACAATATCCACGCGTCGAAAAGAGTCCAAAACGCAAGCGTCGAAAACCCCAGCCCAATCATGGAGCACCAGCGAAGATAAACGACCGGATCACGCCACCAGGTACCCAGACCGGTTGCGGCTCCGGCAACAGACTTTTTGGCAAAGACCTCAAGCCAGGCGTCCGGCAATGCCATAAACGTCCACTGACTGGTAAAGATCAACGAACAGGCGGTTAAACAAAAGACGGCGATCGTTCCACAAATCACAAGACGCCTGGTTCGCGACTGGTTCAGGCTTGCGGCGCAACCGTATATTGCGTAATACGCTATCCCTACCAGAACAAGAACGGCAAACCAGTGAACCGCCATAAGAACGGTTGACGTATAAAACGCCTTGTAGTACGCCGTCTGCACGAACAAAAGCGGAACGATTCCCAAATTGATTCCAAGGGCCATGACGACCGGTAATTGACAAATCAATCGGCCTGCGTATCGGCGAGCGTTTCGACGCCCCACCAGATAAAGGAACAACGCCATCGGAAGTCCGACAAACCACAGCGACATTGGAATACAGTGAAGAACAAATCCCAAAATCTTAAAGAGTTGCACAAACCAAAATGGGGCACATAATCCGGGCAAAGTCGAAGGATCAATCGGAGTCATTGTTGCACCTCCTCCTGGATAGTCATGTTTTCAGGCATTTCAGGACGTATTGTCACGAGATAGTCGGCCAGAAGTTCAGCCTCAACTTCAGTCCCGCACCACGGCGGCATATAAAAACCCGGCCTGTTCAGATTCTGAACAAATCGCGCAATTTCTTCTTTGGTTTTTCCGGTCAGCATGGGGCCGGCCGCGGAATAGCCCCACTTGGCCGCGTGGCAATCGTTGCAATGATACATGAAAACGACATGTCCCAGCTCCACGCGATCTTCGGCCGAAACGCGAAGCAAATCGGTATTTCCCTGAATGACGCTTCCGGAAACAAATACCCGGGCAGCGGGAAAGAATCGCTTCTCGGGCAATTCTTTTGCCGTGGCCTCTTTCGCTTCACCTTCCTTCGCAGCGTCTGTATTGGCTTCATGACCGGAACCAGACGCCGATGTGCCGGCAAGCGGAGTCGAACTCGACGCAACAGCCGGTTTGTTTGACGTTGCTGTTTGGGGCATTACGGCCAAACCTCCGGACGATGAAGAACCGCCACTGGTTATCGTCTTGTGACCGGATACCGGCTGGAACCCGCCCGACTGGGCAAACGACAGAAGTTGCATGCCTGAACCGTGAGCCAAAGCGCCGCGAACAACCGGAACTTCAGGAGCAATTTTCAGATTGGGGTATTTCTTCTGAAGATTCGATAAATAAATACTCGTCCAATGTCCGCTTTCCAGCAAACCCTTTTGTCGAATCGCGTCGACCTCCGCAGCGTAAATCTGATGACCGTAAACAAACTGGTCAACAATAAAAGGTTTGCGAACCGCTTCCCGAACGAACTCACCCACCGAAATGCCAACCACACCGAACATGAAAAGCGCCAGAGCAAGCCCCGTGGACATATTGCGAGGCGAACGGAACGGTCCGACGATCATCAAGATGAGCATGGCGACCAAAACAGCCGCAAAGAGTCCGAGAAAAATGTTCATGGCGGCCGCTCGTTCCAGCATCATTCTGGACGAAGGAGTCAAAAACCAATACCAGCCGAAAGTACCCACTGCAACAAAGACAAGACCGACGATGGAAGGGCACTTCATGCGACGTATCACCATTTCGCGAACTTCATCATTCTTTTGAAACAACGTTGCGTGAAGATAAACATAAAAAGTCGCAAGGATCAGAGCTCCGCCTGTTCGGGCAACTGTTTGCGGCAAAAACTGTTCATTACAGAACGCCTGCCAAAACGACCCGGGCCACTGCGAATGATTTTCCCAATTGAGCGTACCAAGCAGTGTTTGGGAATTCAACATGAACGACGTAATACCGGTAATTAAAACGAGCGAAATCCAGGCGGCCAGGGCGTAAATGAAACCGATGATCGAGTGCGTTTTCGCCGGCAATTTATCCCAATAGTAATAAAAAGCAAACGCCGCGACAATTTCCATGACAAAAAAGCACCATTCAATGGCCCAACCGAAAACGAACGTCCGAATGAGCATTTCCGTCGCCAAAGGAGAAGCCAGGCCAATGGTCCACCAGATTCCCACTCCGGTGATCGCACCAAAGACAACTGTCAGGAGCACAAAAAACTTCGCGTGCGATTTCCAATAGTCGCGATAAAAACCGTCTTCAGTGCGTATCGCGTAACGGTTCTCGACGGCAAGCAGAATACCGCCCCCGACCGCGTAATGCGACACGATAACATGAACTACCGCAACAATCGCGATCAACATCGGAGAAGTCAACCCCGAAACATACCACCAGGGATAATGCATGACATTCAACTCCTTTTACAAATGGTGTGCACCCATACAATCGTGCCGACCGCGATCCAGGACTGCGGTTCTTATTTTTCACTCAGCAGCCAGACCAGAAGTCCTTTCTGCGCGTGCATTCTGTTGGCCGCCTGTTCGATAATGCGGCTGGCGGGCGAATCAATGACGCCATCGGTCACTTCCAAACCGCGCCGCGCCGGAAGGCAGTGCAGAAAAATCGTCTTGTCCGTCTTCGTTTTTTCCATGAGCGATTCGTTGACCTGATATCGCGAAAAAGCCGCCTTACGCTCTTCTTCTTCGGCTTCCTGACCCATACTGACCCAAACGTCCGTGTAAATCGCGTAAGCTCCACGAACAGCTTTTACCGGGTCCGGCTCCAAGGTCAACGAAAAACCTTTCGTTTGACTGCGACCAATCAACTTTTTAATTTGCTTTTCGGTGAAGTTGTATTTTTCCGGCGAAGAAATTACAATTTCGCTCCCCAGCATGGCCGCCGCTTCCACAAGACTGGCCGCGACATTATTCGAATCGCCAACCCATACGATCTTGATTCCTTCGAGCGTTCCGAATTCTTCCTGAATCGTGAGCATATCGGCAAGGGCCTGACACGGGTGCGCTTGATCTGTCAGCGCGTTCACAACAGGGCAACCGCAATATTTCGCCAAATCGGTAACCGACTTATGCCTTCGAGCACGAAACACAATGGCATCGACCATGGAACTTAAAACATGACCAATATCGGCGACGCTTTCGCGTTTTCCGAATCCAATATGCTGATCTTCCAAAAAGACACTGCCACCACCGAGTTGAAGCATGCCCGACTCAAAACTGACTCTGGTGCGCAGCGACATTTTTTCAAAAATGAGGCCAAGCACTTTCCCTTCCAGATACCGTTTGCGAATTCCTTGCAGATATTCGCTTTTAATTTCGCGGGCCAACGCGAAAATGGAATTCAGTTCGCGAACATTAACGTCGCGCATGGTAATAAAATGTCTTTGTTTCTTCATGGTTACGCCCCTTTCCGGAGAGTGTCTTCAAGAATATCCAGCGCTTCGTCGACCATCTCCGGCGCGGTCGTAACGGCCGGCAGAAGACGTATGACGTTTCCATGCGTACAATTGATCAACAGTCCTTTTTTCATGCAAGCTTCGACAAATACCGCTCCCTCGACCCGCAGTTCAATACCGATCATGGCGCCGACACAACGAACTTCCTGAATCACGTCAAGTTCATTTGCCATTTTGGTCAAACGGCTCTTGAATTGCTCGCCCATGACCTGACATTTTTCAAGAAGTCCTTCGGCTTCAACCATTTTAATGGTCGCTATGCCCGCCGCGGCCGCAACCGGATTACCTCCAAAAGTCGCCGCGTGCATGCCAGGACGCAGACTCGGAGCAATTTCACGTTTGGCCAACATGGCGGCACCCGCAAAACCACTGCAAATCGTTTTGGCAAGCGTCATGATATCAGGTGTCACGCCAAAGTGCTGATAGGCAAACCAATGACCTGTTCGGCCACAGCCTGTTTGTACTTCGTCGAATACCAAAAGAAGATTTTTGCGGTCGCACAATTGACGCAGGCCCTGAAGGAATCCTTCCGGAGGAATGCGAACGCCCCCTTCGCCCTGGATCGGCTCGACCATAATGGCCGCTGTTTCGTCGTCCACCGCTTCTTCTGTCGCTGCCAAATCACCAAAGGGAACATAAGTGAACCCCGGAAGCAACGGCTCAATTCCTTTGTGATATTTCGCTTGCGCTGTCGCTGAAATCGATCCCATCGTCCGACCGTGGAACGCCCCCTGGAACGTAATGATTTTGTATCGGCCCGATTCCGTTTGATGAAGTCGGACAAGCTTGATCGCCGCTTCGTTGGCTTCTGTTCCGGAATTGCAGAAAAACGCCTGCCCGCCAAAACTCCGTTCCGACAAAAGCTTGGCCCAGATTCCCTGTTCCTGAGTATACCACGAATTGGGAACATGAATCAGCCGGGCAATCTGCTCCTGGACCGCTTGTACCACCGGTTTGGGACAATGCCCGAACATGTTGCACCCCCAGCCGGGAAAGAAATCAATGTATCGGTTCCCTTCGGCGTCCCAAATACAAGACCCTTCCCCACGAACCAGAGCCACCGGGTAACGAGTGTAATTCGGTATAACCGCGTCTTTGAACAACGAAATGATTTCCTGCGAACCAAGCGACATGATATTTCTCCTTGACGAATTGTACTTGTCAACAACAAGACATGCTCGTTTTGATATATGTTAATTTTTACTTCCGTCCACAATTTCGGTACCAACACCCAAACTGGTGAAGATTTCCAAAAGGAGCGAATGACGAAGCCGACCGTTGATAATATGTATTTTTTCCACACCACGCTCAATGGCCGCCAAACAGGCCTGAATCTTTGGAATCATGCCGCCGACGATCGCGCCGGACGCCAAAAGGGCCCTGGCGTCTTCCGCGGTAAGCGAATTGATCATGGAGGCCGGATCGTTCGGGTCGGTTCGAACTCCGTTCACTTCACTAACGTAAACAAGCTTGTCCGCCTTGAGCGCCTTGGCAACTTCAGTCGCGGCGGTATCGGCGTTGACATTCAAGCCTTGAGAACTGCCATCGTCCATAAGCGTATAAGACGGAATGACAGGAATAATGCCGCGGTTGCACAGATTATTGATTTGGTCAATATCAACCCGGGTAACGGTTCCGACATAGCCCAAATCGAGCAGTTCACCGTTCTCGTTTTTCATATTGAGTTTTTCGCCGTAAAGGACATTGGTACCAAAACAGTCTGAAAGTGCTTTTGCCTGCCCGCCGAAAGAAATCAATTCTTCGACCAACTGCTCCGGAATTTGTCGCGCAAGTACTTCACGAACAATTTCAAGCGACTGCTTGTCGGTATAGCGACGTCCTTGCACAAAACGACGTTCAATGCCTGCCGCGGCCATTGCTTCGGAAATTGCGTTTCCTCCGCCATGGACGATAACCGGTTTCATGCCAACGGTTTCCATGAAGACGGCGTCAACGAGCAAGTGCCCCATGGCCGCGCTGTCTTCCATGAGCGAACCACCCAACTTGATCACTGTCGTTTTACCGCGGTGTTCACGTATCCATTTCATCGCCTCTATCAGAGTATCTGCTTTTTCCATCGCTTCTTCGACCATGTCGCTGTGCTCCCAAAATATAAACAGGGTAAATATTTCCTGATCGGACTAATCCAACCTCACCCCCTAAAAACGAATAAAGGTTTTGCAACTTCTGCATAAAGTAAACGCAAGCGAAAAAATCCTTTTCGTTTTACCTTTTGCAAAAATCACAAAACCTGAACGCCGCTCAAGAGACTCTCGCCGCAAAACCGATCAATTCCCATTCACGCGATTTTTCGCGCAACGTATCCTGACCCTGTGTGGTTTGAACACAAACAGGCAATAAATCAGGACTATGAATCAGGAAAATGAAACATCGGCAATAAAAACCATTCGGCCTCTATTCAACCTGTTTCGGCAAGAACATCAAGATGTGATCAACTCAGTCGCCAACATAGGGCATGAGCGCCATGAAGCGTGCCCGTTTGATCGCG
Source organism: Thermoguttaceae bacterium (assembly GCA_028695865.1). Taxonomy (GTDB): domain Bacteria; phylum Planctomycetota; class Planctomycetia; order Pirellulales; family Thermoguttaceae; genus JAUNBG01. Next base: position 18,010 of record JAQVID010000004.1, read on the forward strand.
GTCGCTACTGCGTGCTGACTGACAGCACAACAACCGGTCTTGCGACGACTAATGATCTTACCCTGTCGACTTGTCAATTTCTTCAAAAGGTCAACATCCTTGTAATCGACAAACATCGGACTGGGATGCTTACCCTCGACAAACAAGGGGTCGCGCTTCTTTGTTCGCACTTTGTTCCGTGTACGTTTTTTATTGATACGATTTTTTTTGAACGCCGGAGCTTTTGACATCTTTCTTTCACCAAACTTTTCAATGGATGTATGGAACTAACAAACCCAATATTACTCAATGGGAATAATTAGTTTACAACAAATTTTCATCCTGACAAGAGGGCCACAGGGCCCTCTGCCGGAATTTCTTACCCTATTTTCACCTAACCGCTAAAATTCACTCGACCTGCTCTCTCCGGAAAGTGTACACAGCGTCGCCTTGGCGTTCTTCAGATACAAGACTTCCGTCACGCCGTCTCCCGGTGTGTACATGCTCTTGAGTTCCGGATAAGCGTCCAGCATGGCCACTTGGGCCGAAAGCCGATCATCTTCCACCAGTTCCGCTTCCAGACGCAACCAGGTTCCCGTTTCCCCGTGAAAAGCGCTAATTTCAATTTTCGGATTGGCCGCGATCTGCCGCGCAACCGGTTTGTTCTTGCCCGTCATAATGTAAAGCTTGTCCTCATAAATCAGAGCGGTACCAAAAGGGCGTACCCGGGGACGGTCTCCGTCGATCGTCGCCAAAAAATAAGCTCCACACTTCTTCAAAAATTCACATGTTTCTTTCATTTCATGGTCTCCTTTGTCGATCATTTTTTGAGGTCTTTGTGCGAGGTTGCCGGCTTGGCCTTCATCGGTATTGAGTCGAAGAGGGGCAAATAAGCACCCGCCATAGAATTATTCAAATCAAAAAACACAAATCCACCAGCTTTATGTTGTCGCGTCACGTTAATCTGTACGCATGCTTCATCCGGTCGTAACCGTCGTGGAACCGTTACGCCAATACCAGGATAAACCAGCGTCGTTCCTTTGACATAATTCATTTGATTGGCAACCAAACTTTCAAAGGATTCCGCCGAGTCGGTGTAATCCATGGGACAAACAAAGTCCAAATAGCCCGCGTGACACCAACTGACCCAATCCTGACCGACACTGGCGCGGCAGCCCGGATAACCGCTGAAAACCGCGGCCGAAAGGAATACCGGAGAGTGCAACGCGTCCAACTGACGCCGTGTTTCACGAACGACTGCTGTAATCTGGTCACAGCGCCACTGGGTGAAATGTTCGGCAATTTCCGGCTTCCTCGTATCGCCGGGCCAATTCTCAAGGGTCTTACCCGTCTTGGCCTTGAGCCATTTGCCAAATCGTTCTTTGCAGCCATCGCAATAGCAATGAGAGCCGTCTGGATAACGGATGTAATCAAAATGAATGCCGTCCACTTTATACTTTGTTGCAACCTCAATCATGGTTGCGACTTCCAATTTTTGATTTTCCGGGTGTGAGGGACAAAGCCAAACATCGTCGCTGGCGCCGCTGAACGATTTTTGGGCCCTTCCTTCCTCAAAAATCTTCTTTTTGAATTCCGGTGTTGTACGCGCACAACGGAAATTAACTTTCCAAACATGAATCTCGACTCCATACTTCTTGCCAGCCGCAACAGCCTGTTCTATTTGGTCGCCATACTGATTCACTTTTGGATCCAGGGGCAAAAGTTCGCTCTTGTAGCAGGCACTCCCACCACAAAGCATATTGGCAATCACGCCATTGAACCCTGCGGCAGAAAGTTCTTTCATCGTGCGATCCCAATCGCCGGGATAAGCACCCAGCCCGGAATGTTCCCACCAGAAGCGCGACTCTTTTTTAAGAGGTTTTATTTTAGCGCAATATTCATTGGACCGTTCTTTTCCGATTTCGTCCAGTACCAGGAAGATTTTATTCGCTTCGGCCGTCATTTTAGCCGAATCTTTCGAGGAAAAGAGCGAACCGGGCAGTCCGGCGAATACTTTGAGAATCTGGTCAACGTCGAAACCTTTTTTGACGAGCTTGTCGGCAACGTCCGTCGCCGCTTGTTGACGTGAAAGCTGTATATCTGTCCCGGGTGCCACACCGATTTCAAAGGCGTTGTGCCATTTGGTACGCAAAATATCAGCGTAAACAGTGCGGTCACGCTTGCCAACCACCGCGGCAAGAAACGCCTGTTTACTGATGGGATCATCGCTGGCAATAATATGGGAAAAATAAATTCCGCGTCCACTGGCCAGCATGGCGGGCCACGGCGTTTTCTTGCCATTCCGATCGAACCACCAGCCGACGATTTGCGGCTTGTTCTCCGGTCGGGCAAGAAATTCGTCGTCGATTTTCGTCAGGGGCTTGGCAACGCAAATATTGTGCGAGCCCTGCTTGAACGAACGTGGGCACAGCGGACCTAAGTCGCGCTGGAACGTCGGAAGAAAACGAACTTCGCCCAGATTACCCCGTATCTGATCTACGCCCACATATTCTCCGGGACCAAAGCCGAGGGTCTTCATCAGCTTGGCGGGAAGGGTATAACACGCCAGGATAAAGCCTCCGTTCTTGGCATAATCGCAGAGCAAATCGATTTCTTCCGGTTTGAGTTTTGGTTGAATCGGAATAATCAGGGCAGGAATCTGTTTGAGACGTTCCGCGGTGAGTTCCTTCGGTTGAATGCTTCGAAGCGACAAGCCCGCCGAAGCGGCAAAGGTTCCAAAACTGGAAGCAATCCGGGACGTTTCTTTGGAGGAATCGCCATCCGGAACAAGAACCGTGACCGTACTGCACGTCGCCAAAAAAGAGCCAAGGGTTACGCTTGAATCGACCTGCTCACCTCGCCAGAACCCGATGCGAATCGTGTCTACCTTGTCGAGTCGTCCCGGTTTATCCTCGACATGGGCACTGCCCATATTAAATTGAACGGTCTTTCCGTCCGAAAAACTGCGGGTCAATATTTTACCACTCATGGTAAACCAGCCGTTGCCCGAATGGAAATAGAGCGTAATACCCGAGACCGCACGCGGATTATCGAGTTTGTAATCAATATAAAACGTACTGCTCTGGGAGAAATCAAAATTCCCTTTGACATCGAAATAGAAGCGGTCGTTTTTCTGATCACTCTTAAAGGGGAGAGCAAAGACTCCTTTTTCGACTTTGGGGACTTTCACATCCGCGTATTGAAAGATTTCTGTTCCCCAAGAATCGCGCGAACCGTCCATTATTTCCCGCGAAATCATCTGGGCAAGCGTTTGGGAGGATACCTGTCCGAAAGCGGTCACGGACCAGGCAAGCGACATGGCAACCAAGAAAAATACGACAATCTTACGCATAAATCAACCTTTCGAAAATCGAGAATTAAACGCGCACGAAATTTCGGTCAACACCGAAAACGCCAAAAATTTATTTTAACAAACCACAAGACCAAAAGCAAGAGGCTGACCAACCGCACTTTCATTTTTTATTTTCCCCATCCGAAATGAAGACGTTCCAAACTCCCCAACTCTTCAATAAATATGATCCCAAATATAATCCGAAGAGGAAGATACAAAGCAAATGGAATGAGGAAAACCTTTTTCTTGAGAGAAACAATGAATGTTTTGTATTTTTGTTATATTACCCCGTTTGACTAAAAACTATCGGCGGAAGAGTCTGTTTTATTGGTCTCTTTACTCCAAATAGTAATTTTATAGGGACGCACAGAAAGAATTCTGGTGAATTGTGAATACATGAGCTTGACCCGTTACATAAGCCGTGCTAAAATATGATTGTTGTGCTTGGACTTTGACCGGCAGGGCAAAATGCCCAGGGTACCAAATGCGACCCGATTAGTAAATAGGGGAAACGTTCATCGTTCTGTGAGACCATATTGACACACGCCATGATTTCAGTATTGCGAACTTGCCCGGTTTGAGGTATTCAAACCTGTTTTTGATCGAATGTGATGATGAACGAAAAAAAGACACCATGGACTTGCGGGAAGCTTTTCAATTTTTGGGACGCTTTAATGAACCTGCCAAGACGTTCGTCGTTTCAAATGGAGTAATCGATGCGGAGCAGTGGGCATGCCGGTATTTGTCGCGAAAAATCGGGAAACATTTTTCCCGAAAGGGTGGTCAACGACACGTAAAACTGCTTTTATATCAAGACACAAGAGAATCGTATTGTTGATGTCGGAAACGGTGATATACCTATCGTTCACAAACACTGTAGGGTAGATTGTAATTTAACTTGGAAGACAGAGGATTGAGTAAAGATGAAAAAAACTTTGACTATTGTTACAATGTTTTTTAGCGTGACTATTTTAATGAGCGGATTTTCGTCTATTGCCAACGAACAAAAAGACGAATTGTGTTCCGATTGTGTTCCTGTCGTCAAACAGGAAAAACAACGCGCTTTGGGTCGATTTTTACGTAAATTTCGAAATCGTTTGGATGAGTCGAATTGCGTGACATGCGAGAATAATGCGGAATCAGCGCAGAATGTTCCCGCTCCCGTTGCTCCGGCTCCGGCGGTTAAGCCCGCTCCTGTTGCTCCGGCTCCGGCGGTCAAGCCCGCTCCTGTTGCTCCGGCTCCGGCGGTCAAGCCCGCTCCTGTTGCTCCGGCTCCGGCGGCCAAGCCCGCTCCTGTTGCTCCGGCCCCGGCGGTCAAGCC
>JAQVID010000313.1 GCA_028695865.1 Thermoguttaceae bacterium
CGCAAATTGTAAATCGCCAGTCCGGCTGCGGCCCAAATCATGGCAATGATGCCTTCAACGATCATCATACCGTAAAACGTTGAACGGGCTTGGCGTTCCGACTGCAACGTTCGGGCAACGATAGGCGATTGCGTTGCGTGAAAACCCGACATGATACCACAGGCAATGGTCACGAACAAACACGGAATAATCGGCTCATGGAGCATTCCCTTCTTAAACGCATCCGTTTCGGCCAGGAAATAAGGATTGTTGTTGCCATGCCACAGGAGAGCCAAAAAAATCGCGCCGGTTCCCACGAGAAGAAACATGCCAAACAGAGGATAAATACGTCCGATGATTTGATCAATCGGGAACAGCGTCGCAAAGATGTAATACACAAAAATTGCTCCAACCGCCCACCAGAAAATCTGATAATTCGGAGCGAATCCGTCGATCAGCGCGGCCGGAACGTTGATAAAAACGGTCACGACCAACAGCAGAAGCACGACGACGAAAATAAGAAACGCCGAATACAAATATTGCCCCAACTCCCGTCGGACGATAGTCGGCAAGTTGCAACCGTCTCCGCGAAGCGACATCATTCCGGCGAGAAAATCGTGTACCGCTCCGCCAAGAATGTTTCCAAAGGGAATGATGAGAAAAACGACCGAACCGAATTTGATTCCGAGAATCACGCCAATAACGGGCCCTATTCCCGCGATATTCAAGAGTTGAATGAGCATGTTCTTCCAGTGCGGCAATTCAACAAAGTCTACCGCGTCGTACTTTGCCCGGGCAGGAACTTCACGGTCGTCCGGGCCAAGTACCTTTTCAATGAAAGCGCCGTAAACATAATAGCCGGCAATCAACAAAGCAATACCGAACAGAAACAAAATCATAGGAACACCTCATGTCAAATTTGTATCATCGAACTCTTACGCATTTTGGAATTCACTTGCCTGTTTGTGATTTATTCCCGGTTTTTTTTTCGTCTTTTTTCCGGGGAACAATGAACCAATACAAAAGCAGCAAGGGCAACGCATAAATCAAAAGCATTGGGCGCCACGCTCCGACGGCGATCACCACGGGCAGAGCGAAAAAAAACCAGCGGCGCATAATCACCAGTGCCGGCCAGGCCAGCCACAAGGCAAGCATGACCAGACCGACCCGGTTGAACGCTTCCAACAAAGTCGTATCACCGGTCAAACGCCAGCGAAAGACGCCAATGAGGATACCGATCCAGCACCCAATCGTAATAATACCAATTCGCGTGCGAACCGGCAGTCGGCCAAGTCCAAACATTTACGACCTCATACGTTCGACTCGACGATTAAAACATGATCGCCGAAATCAACATTTTCCTCAATAACCGGTTTGCCGTCCTCACCGATTTTCATGTCGGCCACCGACGTTTTTTGCTTGGCAACATTAAACAGGTTCATGTAAATGTCGCCGCTTTCCTCTCCGCGAATATCGCCCAGTGCTTTTGCGACTTCGTTCAAATATCGAAGGAATACCGAACGACGTTCCCCTTCCTGCTTCACCTTTTCGCGTCGTGAAAGAAACATGCCAAGCTTCCGGCCTACTGTTTGCAAGGCCAAACGGAGTTCTTTTTGTATCTCCGGATAAGCGGCAATGGCTTCTTTCGATTCGCTCGTAAACGGAACCCAAACGCTCGCCAAATGAACCATCACGGTAAGCGGCCCTCGCGGAAGTTGGTTCTTCGACTGCTGAAGACCGTAGCTGCGCCAATTCATTTGCATGATTGATTGCGTAATAAGGCACGCTCCCGCCTGAAACTGAAGCGGAACCCGGTTGGCATAACGGTAAACATTCATCGTCTGCCCCTCGGCAAGATTTAGCGTTTTAAGCGTCTCCAGTAACGCTTCAAATTCTTTCGGCGATATTTTCGGCGGAGAAACGCGAGGACGAATCTTCGCGTTCTTGATGATCTTGTCCGCCGCGTCTGTACCTATACCGTCGAATGATTGGGACAGAAATTGTCGCACCGTTCGCGCATCGCTTTCGTCAAGCATTTCACGAAGCGATTCTCGCGAAACCTTTTGCGTGGAAGGTCCGCCGCCATAAGCCAGGCCCACTTCGATTTGGAACGGGTTGCCGCGATAAACCGCCGGCGGACGCGTTGCCGCAACGAAAAACTCGCCGGGCACAACTTTGTGAAGCCCCGTCAAAATATTCTCTTCTCCGATCGGAATAATACAATCGGTAGCCGGAGCCGGAATACGCGTTTCGGCAATCGCTCCATAAAGCTTTTCCAACTCATCCCGGGAAAGCGACTGTGGATTGCTTCGAACAGAAATCTTCGAACGTTCACATAATTCCTTGGCAATCGATTTGGAAACTCGACTAAACGATTCGCACAGAAAACGTCCGAGTGTCGGTTCTTTCGTCTCCAGTGCCATCGTAATCAAGCGCCCCAACTCCACTCCATAGGGATGCGGCTTGATTTCGACCGGCTCCGGCGGAAGCTCTTCAATTCCGCGAGCATAAACCGTTTCGTTGCCTTCAGGGTCTGTATAATGAAAAACCACATGCGGATTGGCAATGGCCGCCTGTTCAAGATATTCGTCCACCGAGCCGCGACCGCGTTGATATTTCGCTTCAAGTTCTATCGTTACCCTGGTTCCGTGCGTCACCTCGATCCATTCAATCTCCTGCGCGGCGACCATTTTCCTGCCCGTGTCATTAGGAGGAATTTCTTCCCCGTTGCCGTCGCCGTTGAGAATGTCCGGACGATTAAGACGCGTATCCATCCGAATCACATAATAATGCGCCGGTGTACGCGGCGACACTTTCGAGACAATCTTCACCGGTTTACCGGTCGTCAACAGTCCATACATGCCGGCTGCCGAGATTCCAATTCCTTGCTGTCCACGGCTCATGCGAAGCCGGTGAAATTTGGAACCATAAAGCAACTTGCCGAAAATCAACGGTATCTGTTTGCGAATAATACCCGGCCCGTTATCCTGAACTCCGACTTTATAACGATTCGTCCCTGTTTCTTCGACGTGGACCCAAATCTCGGGCAAGATTCCTGCTTCTTCACAAGCGTCAAGCGAATTATCGACCGCTCCTTTGACTGTGGTCAAGAGCGATTTGCGTGGATTGTCGACACCGAGCAAATGCCGGTTTTTGGCAAAGAATTCGCTTACGGAAATCTCTTTTTGCGCCGCCGCCATTTGGTTGGCACTCGCTCGTCGACGAGGCGCTTTGGACGATGATTCCGATTGATCGGCAGCTTGATCAATTGGCTGATCGACCGCCTGATCGATGGGAGTGGGCGTCTCTTGCGTGAGGTTATCGCTTTCAATATCTGTTTGGGGACCGGTTGTTTGCTGTTGCTTCATTGGGACCTGCAAGTAATATACCTAAAATATTCTAAACGGGGAGACTCATTCCTCTCATTATATTATAGTATATTATATATGAAAAAAACCCTTTGCAAAGCGGGCAAAACTCCTCTTTTCCACAGCGATCATGGCCAAAACACTCATTGCGAAAGTCTTGAGGGGCAAGCCCCGGCAGTGACGCCGGGGTCTTAAAGAATCACAATATTGCGGTTCGCAAATATTGTTACTGTTCGTAAATGTAATTATATCTTCTAAACATTGCTGTAGTTCATAAATATAATTACAGCTCACACATGTTATTACAGTTCGCGAATACAAATATTGCGATAAATTACAGGCTGTTTACCGTGCAGACCTTGAATACCAATATAACCTTCGTTATTGATATTAGCCGGAGCACGCTCGCGAAGCCAGGGATAAGCCTCTGTTCCATCGGGATTTTTAATCTTGTGTTTGAACTTGCTCTTGTCCATCAAGGTCACAATTTCGCCATTGAGCACAACCGTAATTAAATCGCCTTGGCAAACGACTCGCATTTTGTTCCATTCGCCAGACTTTTTGCATACATTAAACATGGTCGGACAACGACCGAAAATTGAACCACAAGCACGGAAGTCGGTTGGTTCCCCAAAACTGTCGTAAATCTGTACTTCTAAAGAATTGGGTATCCATTTCTTTTTATCATCACATTTAATCACAATACCGCTATTCGCTTTCGCAACAGTCAGAAATTCAAAATCGAGCACAAAATTCTTGTATTTGTTGCGTGACCAAATAACATCATCTTTCGTTGCCCGAAGAATACCTTGGTCGTCCATTGACCAAATTTTCGGATCGTAATCGGCTTTTTCCAACTTTTGACCAAAGAGCGATTCAGTCGCTTTGTGCTCACTAAAGTCGATTCGCTTCACATAGAGATTTCGAAAGGTGATCGGAATATCTTTGACGTGCATTCCCTGAATTCCGATGTAACCAAACGGCTCCATGCCGGCCAGATTGCGATGTTGGAACTTTTTCGCGATTTCCGTACCGGCAGGCCCCTTGGCATTGTCGGTCCACTGCGAAAAATCGATTGTATTGACAATTTCACCATTGAGCTTGATTCGAACCTGACGGCCAAGACTGCATACTTCAAGCTGATTCCACTGTCCGGCAGGATTGAGTACATTTTTCGACGCCGCCTGATACCCGTAAAACGACATACTGCTTCGGAATTCCGGAGCCTTGCCCGCATCGTCCAAAAGTTGAATCTCTATCGCGTTGGGAATCCATTTATCGCGATCGGAACAATGGAATATGAAACCACTGTTCGCTCCTGCCGACATTTTGAACTCCAACTTGCAAACGAAAGAACCATACTTTTCTTTCGTCCAGATTTGAACGTCCTTTTGGGCCGGGTAAAGCTCACCTGCCTCATTGAACTTCCAACTATCGGCTGCCATTTGCGCATTTTCCAACTTCTCGCCAAAGAGCGGAACCATATCATCCGGTCCCTTCGCAAAGAGAGATGAGCCGCACAGGCAGAGCAAAACAATCAAAACAAACCGGTAACGTTTCATGAAACAACCTTTCTGTATCTTTGATTCATACAATATTTAACACAATCTCTTTTTTTACCGTTTAACACGATTCCACGTTTTCAAAAGGACAAACGAACCGGCAATGGCAACGACAAGCAGAATAAACGCCATCGCGTACTGCCGATAAATCAAAGCACCCAGCGAAAACAGTGCGGCATAGACCGCGATACAACCAATAACGGAACAGAGAATGCCAAGCGAAATATTCCCG
>JAQVID010000314.1 GCA_028695865.1 Thermoguttaceae bacterium
GAACCAGAGGTCCCTGATTCGCCTGCTTTGGAGTCGTCGCCCGAAGCCGAATTCTTTTTAATGGAACCTTTCTGTTCCGCCGCAGGAGCTTCCCTGTCCGACTTGTCCGAGTCCGACTTGTCCGAGCGCTCATCGTCGCTCACAGGTCTGGTCAAGGTTGGAGAGCGAAACACCCTGTCCGAAAGGGTATTTTCATCCGGATCGCTCGCGGCGTCCTGTCGCGAACGATTTTTTTCTTCTTTCCCCGTATGGCTCGATTGAGCAGCACTGGCGCTCCGAGCGGCCTGACTGCTCTTGGACGTAGTATCGCTCCGCGGATGGGGAACGATCGGAACCGGTCCGCGTCCTGCGCCGGATGATTCGCTTTGATCGCCATAAGAAACGGTGCGGTAGGGACTGGTATTGTCGTCCGTGACGACTGTACCGCGATGTTCTTTGTTCTTGGGCGATGTCTTGCCGTCTTTGTCGGGAGCTTGATTCGCGTTGGGCTCCGACTTCTGCTGCCCGGCCGGCGGGGCCTCCCCGGTGGACGCTTTATCGTCCGAAGGAGAAACAAGCTTGCCTGCCTGCGTTTGGGGTTCGTATTGGCCCTGAAGCATGCGCCATACACTCGGATAACGACAAATATTGATCCACAAGCAGATCAATACGAGCATCACCGACAGGATGAATCCAGAGTATTTTGACATTTTTCCGAACTTTCCCAAATTGCCAGAGGGATGAAACAACCATAGCGGTTATACGGGCACCCGCTGCCCGTTATCATGAGAATAGCTTCTGAACCGGAGTGTGTCAAGGAAAACATGAGAGAAAAAACACTTTTTTTCTCAACAGGGTAAAAAGGCAATCCGGTTTTGACGAATAGCCAATCTGGGAAAAGCACAATCTTGCGTCCCACCGAGCGTTTGTAAGCATTATAACGGCTCTATCCTTTGTGCCATTTCTTTGCTGTCGGTCAATTCTTTTGGCTTGACGGCAAGAATTGACCGATGAAACACCCATTGTCAGGGAAAGTCTCCCTGATAATCATTATTTTCGTATTCACTCCTATTTTTTGGACAGCCTTGAATGACGCCTCCCAAAGACGACTTGATTCTCCGTCTTGACGCCCGGCATGACGACCTGCTCAAACGGATCGCCGACCTGGACCGCCGGACAAACGCCGTACTGGCCCAATGGACCGGTCAGGAATCTGACGCAAAACAGGAAACCGAAAAAGTTCAAGCGGCACCCAACCATTAGTCCCCATTCAGCTCATTCAGAGCCGCGATAAATTCTTCTTGCGTAAGAGCCATCGCGACTTTTGTCCGGAACCCCCGGGCACCAGGCTTTCCTTTAAAATAATGACAGGCGTACGAGCGCATAAGAACCAGGGCACTCCGGGAACCAAACCGCCTGCTGACCAGATCATATAAACGCAGGAGCAGTCGCTTTTGTTCGTCGTCAGACGGATCGGGACGAGGACTCTTGTCTTCGAGCACATCACAAATCTGCCGAAACAACCAGGGGCGATCCAGACCGGCCCGCCCGATCATGATACCGTCAACGGGATAATCACGCAAACGATTTATTGCGTCATCCACAGTTTTAATGTCACCGTTTCCAATGAGCGGGATTTTTTTCAGACAGGGTTTAATTTCGGCAATTTTTTCCCAATTTGCTTGACCGGTATACATTTGAGAAGCGGTACGACCGTGAACGGTCAGAGCAGCGGCGCCGGCTTCTTCGACAGCGCATGCAACTTCACACGCGTTCATGAGCTCAAAAGAAACACCCAGACGAATTTTGGCCGTGACAGGAGTCTGACCGCATGCCGCGACGACTTGGCGAATAATGCACTCTACTTTGTCCGGGTCTTTCAGGAGTCGGGAACCGCTTTGCGACTTGGCGGCAATCTTGGGGGCAGGACACCCGAAATTTAAATCGATAACACTTACATGATAATCGTCGACGAGACGTTTTGCCGTTTGAGCAAGCGTCTCGGGCAAATTATCCCAAATTTGCACGGCCAGCGGTTGCGGTTCGTTTTCGATTCCCCAAAGTCTGTCAGGGTGATCTTGCCCGGCCTGATCGAGATAAACAAAGGATCGGGCACTGACCATTTCGGTTGCGATGAGGCCGACTCCTCCGAGTTGGCGCAAAAATTGACGGTACGCAAAATTGGTGAACCCTGCCATTGGCGCCGACAGAAGAGGCGGCCAAATAGTCAGCGAACCGATTTTTAGCGGAGGTGTTCCTGTTGACGGCAAATTTTCCATAATATTGATTATACAACGGTCTTATCAGAAAGTCAAATATTTTTTTGATCTTTTGCAAACAAGTTGAGTCGGGGGGACTTGGTAATAATGCTCTGTGAGACTATAATTAAACCAATTGTGTACACATCCCGTGTACACGGGCTGACCGTTTTTGAAAGGAACCCCAAGATGCGCAAAGAGTTAGACCTTAGTATTTACGGTATTAGTGTACCGCGCGTGCATAGAAATCCGAGTCCGGCTCAACTTTACGAAGACGCGATTCTCCGGGAGAAGGCTGCAATCACGTCCTCTGGAGCCCTTATGAACAGCTCCGGTATAAAAACGGGGCGAAGTCCAAAAGACAAACGTATCGTTGACCATCCCGCGAGCAATCAGGATATCTGGTGGGGATCCGTCAACATAAAAATGCCCGAAAGTTCCTTCATGCACAACAGACGTCGTGCTATCGACTATCTCAATACGCGCGATATGCTTTATGTTATCGACGCTTTTGCAGGATGGGATAACGAAAACCGTATTAAAGTACGAATTATCTGCGCCCGCGCCTATCATGCTTTGTTCATGTCGAACATGCTGGTTCGGCCGACTCCGGAAGAACTGCTGAACTTCGGGAAGCCGGACTACGTCATATTCAACGCGGGCCAGTTTCCGGCAGACCCCGCTTCGCCGACCGTTACCAGTGAAACCAGTGTGGCGCTTTCGTTTGAACGGGGCGAATTTATTATATTGGGAACACAATACGCGGGCGAAATGAAGAAGGGCGTGTTCACGATCATGAACTACCTGATGCCCAAAAAGGGAAATCTTTCGATGCACTGTTCGGCCAATGAGGGCAAAGAGGGCGATGTTTCGCTTTTCTTTGGCTTGTCGGGAACAGGCAAAACGACCCTTTCGACGGAACCAAACCGCAAGCTCATTGGCGACGACGAACACTACTGGACAGAACATGGGATCGTCAATATCGAAGGCGGCTGCTACGCGAAGTGTATCAATCTTTCGCGGGAAAGCGAGCCGGAAATCTTCAACGCGATTCGTTTTGGAACAGTATTGGAGAACACGGTTTACGACGACAAGAGCCGTTTGGTTGACTTTTTTGACGCGTCTTTAACGGAGAACACGCGGGCTTCTTATCCGATTGAATACATCGATAACATCAAGCAGCCGTGTTCCGGCAGTCATCCGAAAAATATCATTCTGTTGACTTGCGATGCTTTTGGCGTTTTACCACCGGTCAGTTTCTTGTCGCCCGAACAGGCGATGTATCACTTCATCAGTGGTTATACGGCCAAAGTCGCGGGAACGGAAGTGGGCGTTGTGGAACCGGAAGCAACATTTTCCGCTTGCTTCGGAGCGGCGTTTTTGGTTTGGCATCCGGCCAAATATGCCCAACTTCTTGCCCAAAACATGAAGAAATACGGTTCTCGGGCATGGTTGGTCAATACCGGCTGGTGCGGAGGAAGTTACGGAGTGGGTAAGCGGCTTTCGATCAAGCACACCCGCGCGATTATCGATGGTATTCACAGCGGAAGTCTTGCCAAATCGCCATGCAAAGTCGATCCGATTTTCGGATTGAATGTTCCGACAAGTTGTCCTGGAGTACCAAGCGAAGTCCTTTGGCCTGAAAATTCGTGGAGCAATCCCAACGATTATCGTCGAACGGCGCTCAAACTGGCCGGATTGTTCCAAAAGAATTTTAGTCGATTTGCCGATATGGCACCGGAAGAAATTCGCAAGGCAGGTCCTCTCCAGTTCAACGAGCAGTAGAAACATATCTTTTGAGGAGACATATGGGATCAAAGCCTGATTGCGCTGATCATCCTGAAAACACAGCCGGATCAAGTTCGTTCATCTACCGAATTTGGCGCGGTTGTGTTTTTGTTGTTTTGGGCCTCCGTAATGGGATGCGAAAACTTTATGACTGGGTTTTGAGTTGGGCTCACCACCGATTTGGAACAGCGGCTCTGGCCACACTCTCTTTTGCCGAGAGCTCCTTTTTTCCCATTCCTCCGGATGTTCTTCAAATTGCGCTGTCCATTGAGCGACCAAAACGATCCTTTTATTACGCTCTCGTGAGTGCTGTGGCGTCGGTGCTGGGCGCCGTGCTCGGCTGGTATATTGGCTATGCTCTTTGGGAAGCGGTGGGACCCTATTTCGTTCCACATATCATATCTCAAGCGAATATGGATAAAGTGTATCAGTTCTTTGAAAATTGGGGATTTATCGCCCTTTTTGCGGCGGCTTTGACCCCCATTCCTTTCAAAGCTTTTACTATTACATCCGGAATCGCGGGAATGTCGTTGCCGCTCATGATGCTTGCCTCGTTCATTGGACGAAGCTTTCGCTTTTTCTTGGTTGCGGCACTGATATACACGTGTGGCGCACAAATCAAAAGTTGGATCGACAAATATTTTGGCCTTCTCACTTTTTCCTTTTTGGCCCTGTTAATACTTGGTTTTTATTGCATTAAATATTTATTGTAATGCCAAGAACACGGTTTTATCGCCTTAAATTTGTTTTCTTCCGCTAAAATGGTGCTGGATGGAAAATTTTAGTTGACTTTTTTGGTAAAAAAGGGTCAAATAGGGTAGTGATTGGATTGTCCTTGCCCGTCCGACAATCACCGTTACAATATTCTTGTTCAAGGAGTAGTCCCATGAATCGCAAAACCGGCTTATTTTCGTATTTTTCCCGACCCCGCGTTGGCAAAGATCGTTCCGGTTATACCCTGCTTGAAATCCTTGTCGCGGTCTCGCTTATGCTTATGCTCATGTACGCGGTGGCGGCGATCTTCGCGCGGGTGGGAACCATTATGAACCAGACTCAGGGAGCCATGACGCTTGCTTCGGGTCTTCGCGATACTGCT
>JAQVID010000315.1 GCA_028695865.1 Thermoguttaceae bacterium
GAGGGAACGTCGGGCGTTTTATGCGGAGTCGGTCGCGACCAGTCCGTTTCGACCCAGCGCACCTTTGTCGAAGTCTGAGGCGCAAAAAAGAAACAGGGATGTTTCTCGGCAACGTTGCCCGCAATCAAACTTAAAGCGCAGGTTGTTGCGACCTGCGATATATTGTCCGTTCCCCGCGAGCCGGCGCCGTGCAGATAGACAATAAGAGGATACTTTCTGCCCGGCTCAATGTTTTTCGGTTTAAAAAGACGATATCCGATTGTATAGCCGTCTTTTCGAACAAAAGTACGTGCTTCAGACCTCTCGATCAACTGTTTGTTTCGTTCCGCGCCGTCTGCTTTATTGGACACGGATGGACAACTTCGGGAGCAATATTCTGCGCAAACAACGGGCTTGCAAGAACAAGTCCTAACAATACGGTCAAAAACCTTGTCATCATATAACCTTTATCATTTTAACAACCCCGAAGCCGCAATATTTCCGGGACTGTATTTGCATCGTTTAAGTAAGATACTGTCGACACGTCGTTTTTTCGCGATTCGCGACCCGGTTGACGTTGTGACCCGGGACGCAAAAGCCGTACAGTGCGGAAAAATTAGGTGGAACCGGCATATTAAAAGCTATTTGACGATAACCCTGGAGGCTTGAGCCAACTGCTTCATAAGTTCAACATAGGCTTCATGCGTTTGCGGGGCGTTTGGAGCCATGTTCGCCAGAGACGTGGTTTGCGTCTTTTTCAAAAGCGCGATTCGTTTGGCAATCATTTGGGTACGGGCTTTGACAAAATCGTTTTTGTTATTCGATTTGAGTGTTTCCTTTGCCCATGTCGCGACAGAGTCGAACGTCGGCTTGTACCAGTACGCCATGAGTTCGTACTGATGAGACATGCAATATCCATTCGACGCGTTGTCGATCAGAACCTTATCGAAGTCCGGATTGCGAATCGGTTCGACCTTGTTCATTCTGACGAGTGTTTTGTGCAGGGAATAATCGTCGTGGAGCGCAAGCAGATTTGTCATCGCTTCGGTGATTTTCTCAAAAGCGTCGATTGTCGCGACGGCGTGAGCTGCGTCGAGCTTGCCTGTTCGCCAGAGGTTCATATCGTTGAATACGCGAAAACGTGCGCAAGTCAGTATGCGGTCCGCCATGGTCCGTGCCAAGTCGATGGAGTCGCGTCGCGCAAAGTCGTCGGACCATTCCATTTTCGCCAGTCGTTCGAAGATCGATGGAGCGACTTGCAGAATCGGCTGCTGTTCGCGATAAGCGTTCGTCCAGGTCTCGGTCGCATTCCAGGGAACGCGTGACTTCACAAAAATCGACCAGAAATTGCCACCGGCTGACAAAAGCTGCGAAGGCTTCCTTACGTCTTTCCATACGGAATAGAAAGCGTCGGACTGGCTGTTATAACGGTCTTTACAGAATTGGGCAAGCAGTTCGTCGGTCGTCACCTTGCCCGGTTGCCACGCGTTGTCCGCGAAATAGTCGAGCATGAAAATATCGGTGTGCGAACTCTCCGGCCAGAAGACAAGCCCTTTGCACATGGGGTCAGCGAACGCCTGATTCTGTGTTTCCTGAAAATATTCGTACCGTCCGCGAATGTCAAGCGCACTTTCGTAAGCGAGAAAGAGTCCGGCAATGTACGGGAATTTGCCGAACATATCCCATTTGCCAAGATTGTTGCCGTCCAAATCCAGGGTATAATCAAGAACAATCGTCTTGTTCGGATCAAGCTGCTCGAAGAGTTTTTTGAGTTCCTCTTTATTCCACCAGCCGTAAAAATCCCAACCGGCAAGCAGAATTGTTGCGGTTGGATAATGTGAACGAAGATTTTCGAGCATACGACGATAGAAATAAACCTTCATTTTGAAGTTGTCCGCACGGTCTTTATAGACCATTCGTTCGGCAAATCCGATCGTATGGAATATTTCCGGCTTGCCGTAATGATCGACGGAGGCTTGGGTGATTTTCCAGTAGTTGTCGAGATTGACATCGTCGCGAATGTCCCAAACCTGCAAGGTGTCCATGCCGTATTTCCCCTTCTTGCCGGTTTCGGGAGAAAAGGTCGGCTTGACTTTGTCCAGAAAACTTTGCGGCGTGGGCGCATACCAATGGGTCATGGTTCCGAAATCTTCCGGGTGCATGAGATCGCGGGCAAACGCGTAGTCCAAAATCTGTTTGCGAAGTTTGCCCCGATATTCAAGCGACCAGAAGAGATTTCGGTTATTATAGCCAGTGCCCATCCCTTCCATTGATTTCGACGCGTCGGGATAAGAAACAATATCGGGAAAGGCTTTCTGAAACAGATCGTCTTGCCCGATACGCAGCATGAACATATTCAATCTCTTTTTAACGCACCAGTCGATTTCTTTTTGCCAATCTTCGAAACTCCAGTGTTCCGCCTGGAAACGATGAAGTCCACGATGGGCAAAATAACGAATCCCGCGATAGTCGAATCGCGGTTTGATTGTCAGATCGAGTCCGGAAAGATCGACAGACTTCATCTTCGGCACGACGTCGCCGTCCCAAAACCATCGGCAGCCGCACCGACGTTCGAAGAATTCATAAACGGCGTAAAGCGTCGAGCGTCCGCGTCCCCCTGCAAGAATGAGATGGTTGCGCCCTTTCGTCGAAATCGAAAGCAATCGATACTGGTCCGAATCGATACCGATCGGAAATTCATCAAGTACTTTGGCTTCCACGAGACTGCGAACGAAACGGTTGACCATGTCGCCGCCAATCACCACGTAATCGTCAACATCGTTGGCTCTGGTAACAATCGCCAATTGTTTGCCGCAGACCTGTTCATAATATTTCTGAAATTCCGACGCGGCAACGTCATAAGCCGCCCCGCGATTGTCCGGTTTCAAAATACAGAGTTCTTTCGCGGAAAGCGAACAGGTCGCAATCGCAAAGAACAACAGACAATAAAAAAGCACAGACGTTTTTTTCATTGGGGATGTCTCTCTATTGTTGATTATGTCAGTATGTCGATCATATCGATTGGACAATATTACTTCTTAAGTCTAAACATCACTTGAAGCAATGTCAAGGGTTGTAAAATGCAATATTCCGCAAAGTCACTGCAAAAATGCGTAATATTCTGCTACAGTCTATGGGTATTCCCTGGTCAGTTCAAAGTCTGTTTGGAAGTTTTTGCCGTCAACACTGACCGCGACACCATCTCCGGCATAGGCTGGAAGACTCTTGGAACAGGAGGCGGGATGGGACGGTTTGTTGGTATTTTACGCAATATCAATCGTTTCGGCTGTTTTTAGGTTATGAAATGACTTCACTCAGATTTGTGCTACCATTGGCATCAATGGACTGGTAGACTTGGCCTTTGGCATTGTAAATGGTCTGCGTTCGATAAACTTCGGTTCCGGTCGAAACGAGACTTGATTCTCCCGTTGCATTGACAGCGACTTGAACGTTTTTGTATCGAACGGTTGCGGTGGTTCGGCCTTGTGTATCGTATATATTCGGCCTTGTGTATCATATGTATATTGTACCCCAGACGGGGATCGGTTGAGCCGTCTACGTGGGAATCGACCGAGAAGGTCGTTCGACCTTGACTGTCATAGACCGTTTGACTCACGAACCAGACAGACTGACCGTTTTCATCTATTGCCCCGCGGCACGCTTGAGTTGTTTCGCCGTAGACATTGTGAAATGGACAAACTGTAAGAAGGGATCGTTCTTCCAACGGAACAATACGGAACAGACGGCGAGAGTATGGAAGCTCCCGTATTCTTCGGTATGAACAGAAGAGCAAGTCTGTTCGATTTCGTATTGTTCGACTCCGGAACATTGGATTGCCTATTCTTCTGTTCTTCTTTATTGCCTTCTTCTGTGCTACTTGCGGCAAAAATTGCTCCCGACTTATTCGTCATTTATTACACGCCCCATTATTGCTCTCGTTTCGTTCTAATCCTCCTCAATTGAAAAAAGGTCATTGGGCATGGAATCAGGTATTTCCGGATTTAAAACCCGTTTTTCTATATATTTCTCGGCGGTCATCCAAAACTTGGACGGACATGATATACATAATTCTACACCATTTTTTCTTTTTTTTCCATTAAAGTTTTCAACAATATCGGACATGTTATTAGAGTCTGAAATGTCAACAGAGGTTACATAAGGAAACTTTTCAAAGATTATTTCTATAGATTTGGGGGTCAGTTGTGAATTTTCTGCTAAATCAAGACCTTGGAGTGAGTTTGAAACAGAGCCTTGTGAAAGAATAAGCAGGGCATTGTCAGTAATTTGCGTTGAACACATACTTAGAAATGTTAATCTTGCAAGATTTTTTATAAACAACATCGATTGGTCTGTTATGTTATTCATGCCAATGAATAGCATGTCAAGATTGTGAAGTGCGGCTAGATGATTAATTCCTTCATCTGTAATGTTATTATGAAACAAAGCCAATGATTGTAATTTGTTTAGCGCACCAAAGTGCGAAAGAAAGGCATCCTCAATATTTAGACTATCAAGAGTCAAATTCTCAATGTTGGTGAGCTGGCGGATTGGAGCTCCATCACTTCCTTATAGATTACCACAACTTATATCTACTGTTTTTAAGTTCTGGCATCGTCCTAGATGAGGGAGGATATCTCCCGTCACATCCGAATGATAAAGCAGAAGTGTTTTTAAATAGGGCAGCCTTGATAACCATGAATAGTATTTGGTTTTTATAAAAATCCAGTGCAGAACAGTTAAGTGTGGGCATTTCTCAAAATAATCCAGACATTTACCCGTGAAAGGCATATTACAAAAATAAAGTTGGCGAAGCTTTTTTAGTAAACCCACACACTTTAAATCTCCATCACATAAACCATTGCAACTGTGAAGACCAAAAGTGTGAATATTCTGACTCTTGCCAATATGCTCAAAAACATATTTACCAAGGACGTTGCAGTCCATAAGACCAAACATTTCCGGATTATTGGAGATCAATTTATTAATTTCGTTTTTAGTAACCGTTCACGGCGATTTTTCCTTTCCCACGAAAGGTTGGCCGTGTTCTTCTTACAGAGAGTATAGCAGAACCAACCAGCCACGTCAACGATATGTCAGAAAAATTCCGAAAAACAGTCAACG
>JAQVID010000316.1 GCA_028695865.1 Thermoguttaceae bacterium
TATCAAGTCGGCGTCTTGGGCCGACGATAACGCAATCGCGATTCCCTGGGCTTCAAGCTCATCGGGCAGAGCGTTCAGGCCGGCCGTATCAATGAACTGGACGGGCCAGCCGCCAATTGCCGTCGTTGCGGTCACCGGATCGCGGGTTGTGCCCGGCGTCGAATCGACCACGGCACGATTAAAGCCGACTATCGCGTTGATCAAACTGCTCTTTCCGGCATTGACAGGACCAAGAATTAAAACGCGAAAGGGAGTCGTCAAGTGTCGGCCAATCTGACATGCCGCAGTCAGTCTTTCAAATTCCATCCGGCAATCTTCACCAAGCGTTCGCTTTTGGGCTATTCGCTGAAGTACCCGTGATAAACGTCCATCCGCCTGTTGAAGCAGTAAGGCAGCGGTTTTTTCCGTTAGCGTTTGCGGCAGAAAACGCAAAACCTGATCGGCAACCGAGTCGGAATAAAACGACGCGTCGTCCCAATGAAGAATCACGGCGCCCAGTTCATGGAAAGCCTGGGCGACCGTTTGACATATGCAGTCTCCTCCATGAACGTGCAGCTCGATTCGTCGATCTGATATGCAGTGGACGACCGTGCCTTCGCGAACATCGTCCTTCCCGATTTTGTCTGCGGTATTGATGATCAAATAACCGAATACAGGTCGGTCGCGAGGAAAATCTTCACACAAAGGAATTTTGCCTGAAGGAAAACGAAAAACCTGGGCAAAAAGCTCAAACGCGTTCGGTCCGTCAAGTATAATACTTCCAACGGCCCCACGACCGCTCGGGGTCTCTATGGCAAGACGAGTTGACAACATTATTGATCGGCGCCGTCTGACGGCGATTCATCGGCCGAATCGAAGACCGGACCCGGCGTGACAGGAGCCCCTTGCGCATCGCGAATGATGGGCTGCAATCTGCGACTGGGCTTGTGCGAATCCGTTGAGAGAAAATTGTCCAGGGGCGTTCCATCGACACTGCGACGGAGCATAAAGTATATCGCGGTCGAAGCACAGACTACGGAATAGGAAATGAAACCCAACAGAATGAAATAAAAAAAGCAGGACCACAAATACATCCATTGACTGGAATCGATCGGTTTACTGTGACATATAGCCAACACATATTCATTCCCCACCAGGGAAATACCATAAGCCAGAATACGACAACCAATGGCACAGAACCAAAGCGAGATATACGCATAACAAATAAAATGGAGCGGACGCTGCGTTAAATAAGACACGGCACGAGAAAAGGCGTCGAAGCCATCGCTTGCGTCGGTGGCAACCGCGGAAATAATCAAAGGAATGGCGCAAATCGTCAACAGGACCAAAAAGGTCTTCGCACAAGCAACGATCATAAACAACGGAAACAGGGCATGATTGAGCTGCCTAAAGGACCCGTCAAGCGATTCCATTGCGAAACTCAGCTTAAGAATCAGTCCAAGAAAAGCAATAGCGATAGCCGGCAAAGCAAGAGCCAGAAGAACCGACTTGAACTTTTGTCCCGCGAAAGTCAGAGACTGAAAAAACGACGAACGTTGCGTGGAAGCGATACGCACCGCCAGACTTCGGGCAAAAACAAGCCAAAGAAACAAGCCTGTCACGGCGTAAACAACAGCGACCAAAAAATTGGCGTCCAGAGGCGGACGAAGTCGCGAAAAGCACGACAAAATGGTCGATGGTGAGAAAGACCACAACATCATCTGAGCGTCTCTGGAAGGAATCCAGAAGTCCAAGGGATTGGGGATCGATACGCCAAATGCGTAAAACGCAAAAAACAAAGCCAAAAGGCAAATCGCAAACGGCGAAAGCGAAAGGGAAAAAACGCGAACCAATAAGGAGACCGGCAGAAGTTCCTGCCAGTCAATTCGCCGAATGGTTCCTTCATCAATATCGGTAATTCCCTTGGTCATACAGATCAATTCCTTTCCGGATCGGACACAGGCACTCCATCAAGGGAGGCAAGTTCCTTTTCGAGTTCTTCTTCCGATTTCGTCACGGGCACGCCGTATTCTTCACAAAGCCAGCGCTTTGCATCAATTATTTTACAGCGTTTGGAGCAAAAAGGAAGAGCCGCGTCCGGTTTGTCCGCGGAAAAAGTCGCGCCGCAAATGGGGCATTTCATGAGTCATGCCTCCGGTTCATCCTTGGACTTTTTCCCGTCCGCCGGCGCAGGAGCCACAGCCGGCGCGGACAAAACGACCTGGGTCGGACGAATCACCCGGTCATGAAGCTTGAAACCTGTCTGCGATTCGTGAATGACCGTATTGGGTGGGAACTTGGCGTCGGGAAAGGACGCAATCGACTCATGCAAATGCGGATTGAATTGCTCATGGAGCGCTTCAATTTTTTCTATGTGTTGACTGTGAAAAATATCAAGGAATTGCTGATACATCATTTTCAATCCGTCCAGCATGGCTTCCGGGTGAAAGTCTTTTTCAGCGGCTTCAATGGCCCGTCCCATATTATCCCATACAGGCAGAATTGCCCGGGCCAAATCAACCGCGGCATACTTTCTGTCTTCGGCCATGGCACGATTGGTCCGACTGCGATAATTCTCCAATTCGGCCAAAGCGCGAAGCCCCCGGTCTTTCGCTTCTTCAAGCTCCTGTTTGAGTTTTTGCAATTCGCTTTCGGAAATCCGGGCGGCTTTATCTGCCGTTTTGGCCGCGGTCTCGCCTACAGCGTCAATGACATCGCGCGCCGTATCTGAAACCTGCTGTTCCAGATCATCAAATTTATGATCGACTGTCCGCGTAAACTCTTCGCCCGACTTGCCTTTGTCGTGTGCCGCATTTCCGGCGGTATCCTTCGAATTCGACTTGTCGTGCTCTTTTTTGCTTTCACTTTTTCTTTGATTCATCGCAATATCCTCCCGGGAAGCCGATTGATCTTTACTTAAGGATGGTGTTCCGGCTCCCTTCGATTTTTCCGTCAATATCTTTGTCTTTGTCTTTGCCATAGTATTTTTCCTGCTCCTTGCGGTTCAATGTCAGACCCTCCGACCAAGCAACCTTAAGTCGGACGCCTGGTGGTCGGATAAACGAAACAACAGCAACCGTTTAAGCTGCCATGTCCACGTGAATCAAACCTAGAACGCCAACGGGCAAACAGGAAAAAACGAAAAGTTATACAGGTTCCTGGTCGTCTTTCCCTTTGGAGAAAAATTCAGTAACAAACTTTTTCAGTTTGCCACAGAACGAAGTTCTTTCAGGAAAAACGTTGTCGCCTTCGAAACGGGCCAAGTCACGAAGCAGTTTTTCGTGCTCCGGCGAAATTCTGGTCGGTACTTCGATAAAGACCTGAATAAGCAGGTCGCCGGCCATATTTCTTCTCGGGGTCGGCATACCACGTCCCCGCATTTTTATAATGTCGCCGTTCTGCGTTCCGGCAGGTATTTTGACTTTTTCCGGACCATCCAGCGTTGGGACTTCCACTTCGGCACCCAAGGCCGCTTGCGCATAGCCAATAGGAACCTGGCAGATAATGTCCTGACCATCGCGGTGGAAAAAGGGATGCGGTTTAATCTGGATGAAAACATAACAGTCGCCGGGAGGTCCGCCGTTGGGACTGCGTTCGCCTTCGCCTTGAATGCGCAGACGCGTTCCGCTATCCACTCCGGCAGGAATCCGGATTTCACGTGTGACCTCATGTGGAACCAAACCGGCTCCGGAACAATTGGGACACGGCTCGGCAATAATGCGACCACGACCCTGACAACGAGGACACGTCGTTTGGATCGAAAAAATACCCGTCGATTGCTGAACCTGACCACGACCGCCGCAATAACGACATGTCTCCGGCTCCGTGCCCGGCTTGGCTCCTGTTCCGTGACACTTCTCACAAACTTCACGACGCCGGTATCGGATTTCCCGCGTCACTCCCCGGGCGGCTTCGTGAAGATCAAGTGTTAATGTGCAGCGAATATCGGCACCCTGCTGAACTCGTCCCCGACGCGAGCCTCCTCCGAAGATCGAGCCAAAAATTGAGTCGCCGAAAATATCGCCAAAGGAAAAAACGTCCTGAAAGCCCTGAAAACCGTTTCCACTCCGCTCCAGACCATCGTGTCCGTAACGGTCATAAATATCGCGTTTTTCAGGGTCGCGCAAAACTTCAAACGCTTCGGCACAAAGCTTGAATCGCACAACCGCTTCTTCATCACCCGGGTTTCGATCAGGATGATATTTCATCGCGGCCCGACGGTACGCGGCTCCGATTTCATCGTCGCTTGCCGTTCGTTCCACTTCCAATATTTCGTAATAATCAGGTTTGGCCATGAGTCGATTCCATCCAACAAGAATAATGGGAGCGGGGAACAACAGTTCCGACGCTCCCGCTTTCGAATGATGCCGAAACATCGCCGCGGTCTGTTATTTCGTCCCCAGATTCGTCGGGTATCGAAATGGAAGCTCGCGGAGAGTTTCGGCAAGATTGACTGACGTTCCGCATCAGCGAACGGAGTCGGCAACTTCCTTATCGTCCTTCTTGATGTCCGTGACGAGCGTCTCCGTTGTCAGAAGCAAACCGGCGACACTGGCTGCGTTGCATAGCGCGGCCCGAACAACCTTGAGTGGATCGATAATGCCCATCTTGTACATATCGACATACTTGTTCTTGTCTGCGTCATAACCAATATTGGCCGCTTTTTGGAGTACTTCGTCTACGACGACGCTTCCATCCAGACCGCAGTTATCCACGATTTGTTTGAGCGGAATACCGAGTGAACGGGAAACAATATCGACACCGATTTTTTCATCCCCGCGCACCTGACCGCGAACTTTTTCAACGGCTTCGCGGCAACGAAGCAAGGCAACACCTCCGCCGGGGAGAATACCTTCCTGAGCGGCGGCACGAGTAGCATGGAGTGCGTCGTCGATTCGGTCTTTTTTCTGCTTCATTTCAGCTTCTGTATTGGCTCCAACCTTAATCACGGCAACACCACTGCTGAGTTTGGCAAGTCGTTCCTGATATTTTTCACGATCATAATCGCTGTCGGTTTCCTCGATCATTTTGCGAAGGAGGGCAACCCGGCTGGCAATATCGGCTTTCTTGCCTTTACCACCGACGATCACGGTCGTATCTTTATCGGTCGTAA
>JAQVID010000317.1 GCA_028695865.1 Thermoguttaceae bacterium
CCATTTTCTGCGACTTCGTATACCGTTCAATGAGGCCGATCCTTTCGTCGCTTCGACCAGTTTGCCGCAAATATTCCAAGGTTTTACGATCCGTTGGAAAGAATCCCATGGTCGCGCCGTATTCCGGTGCCATGATCGCCAAAACCGCGCGATCGGAGACGGCAAGCGATTGAACGCCTTCGCCAAAAAACTCTACGAATTTGCCAACGACTCCTTCTTGACGGAGAAGTTCGGTTAGAGTCAGAACGATATCGGTTGCCGTAACGCCGGGGGCAGGTCGGCCGGTTAATTCCATACCAATCACTTGAGGCGCGAGCATGTAATACGGCTGGCCGAGCATGACGGCTTCGGCTTCAATTCCGCCGACGCCCCAGCCGAGGACGCCGAGGGAGTTGATCATGACGGTATGACTGTCGGTTCCGACGACACTGTCCGGATAAAGAATTGCGTCAACTTGCTCAACATTGGACGCCCCTTGCATGACGACTCGCGCAAGGAATTCAAGATTGACCTGATGAATAATTCCCACGGATGGGGGAACCGCCCGAAAATTATCAAGTGATTGCTGTGCCCAATTGAGTACGGAATACCGTTCGCGATTTCTTTTGAATTCCAGATTGACGTTTTGGGTTAGCGCGTCGTTTGTTCCGAAAAAGTCGGTCTGAACCGAGTGGTCAATAACGAGATCGACCGGAATGAGGGGGTTGATTTTTCCGGGATTCCCTCCCAATCGTCTCATGGCCGAGCGCATGGCCGCCAAATCAACAACGGCGGGCACTCCGGTAAAGTCTTGAAGGATAACGCGTGCCGGTTTGAGAGGAATTTCTGTGGGAGTAGCTGTTTGAGACGAGGACCAGTGAGCAAGCGAGGTTACGTCGTCTTTGGTTACTTCAAATCCGTCAACGTTCCGGAGCACCGCTTCCAGAAGAATTCGAATGGAGTAGGGGAGCCGATCCAGATGCATAATCCCTTGTTCTTCCAGCGCGACCAGACTGTAATAACCGAAGGTGCGAGTCCCTGTGCGAAATTTTCGAAAAGAGTTAAAACAATCATTTTTAATTGTTTGTGTCGTCATGGGGTGAATAATCCTTTCGTAATCATATGCCGATGCGTTGGAACGACTGAAACCAGGCTGAATCGAAAAAAAAAGACCGTTTGTTGTTTAAGACAAACGGCCTTTTTTATTGCGGGGACAGGATTTGAACCTGCGACCTCAAGGTTATGAGCCTCGCGAGCTACCAGCTGCTCCACCCCGCGATACCAGCGTCTGCGTGAAAAAAGCAGGCCGAAACCGCTTCCTTCATGCGACACTCATATTCTAGTACATTCCGGCGTCATGTCGAGGGGGGTACGCAAAAAAGTCACGACTTCATTCGGATGAGAACAGAAAAAGTAATCGTGTGTCAAGTTTGGCGACTGGGGTAAATACAGGGCCAGCGGTTGCGAAGGGGTGTGAGGTAGTGTGCAACATCGTTTTTTGTGAGCGGAGGAGCAGGGAGTCCTTGCCGCATTCTTTTTTGACTTTGTCCGCGGTACCGGGTACATGCGGCAGAGCGAAACTGCCGAAAAGCGGAATCTTGATTAACGCTTGCTGTAATGAAGACGTGTCACAGAATACAAAAACTGCACACGTTGACAGTTTTCAAAAATGCGATATACTTATAAAAGAAGAGTTTGAAGCATTTTTTCGGTCATTCGTCATGGGAGCCTTATGACGATTTATGTCAAAAAGGTTGTAAGTTCGAATGCGGAATTGTCCAAACTTTTTATTCGTTTATTTCATTTATATTGATTGTGTGAATCCCAACGCGAATTCTTTTGAAAAGGGAATACTTCAACATGGCAAGGTACAATCCGGCGGTTATCGAGACTAAATGGCAACAATACTGGGACGAAAACAAAACGTTTGCGGCCCCGCGACTTCCGCAAAACGGTCGCAAAATGTATGCTCTGGACATGTTTCCTTATCCGAGTGCCAATGGTCTGCATGTGGGTCACCCGGAGGGGTATACCGCGACAGATATTATGAGTCGTTTCCATCGCATGAATGGCGCGTCGGTCATCCATCCGATGGGTTGGGACGCGTTTGGCCTTCCTGCCGAACAGCATGCTAAAAAAACAGGTATTCATCCGCGAATAACGACCGAAAAAAATATTGGCAATTTCCGCCGACAGCTCAAAATGCTCGGTTTCAGTTACGATTGGGATCGTGAAGTCGCAACGACCGATGTTCATTATTTTCGGTGGACCCAGTTCATCTTTTTGCTCATGTACGATACCTGGTATGATCGAGAGGCGAAAAAAGGTCGTCCGATAGACGAACTTGAGATTCCGGAAGATGTTCAGGCCCAGGGTGCCAAGGCGGTTCGTGAGTTTATTGATGACCATCGTTTGGCGTATCAGGTAAAAGCCCCGGTCAACTGGTGTCCTGAATTGGGTACTGTTTTGGCGAATGAAGAAGTGGTCGGTGGAGTAAGCGAGCGGGGCGGTTATCCGGTTGTGCGGCTTCCGCTTCGTCAGTGGATGCTTCGCATTACCGCTTATGCTGATCGATTGGCGGAAGAACTGGAAGAACTCGATTGGCCAGAAAATATCAAATTGCACCAGCGTAACTGGATCGGGAAGAGTACCGGAGCGGAGGTCGATTTTTATATTGACGACGCGGCAGGATTGGACCAGTGGTATGAAGAGCGTTGTCGTACCGGTTTCCCGCGAAAGCCTGGTCCGAATGTGTTGCGAGTTTTTACGACGCGGCCTGATACGCTTTACGGAGCGACGTACGTGGTCATATCGCCGGAACATCCCGCGGTGAAGAGTCTCACAACGGATGAGCAACGTGACGCGGTGGAAGAATATTGTCGGCAAGCGTCGTTTAAATCCGATATGGATCGAACGGAATTGGCCAAGGTCAAGACAGGAGTCTTTACCGGCTCTTACGCGATTAATCCGATCAACCGCAAGCCGATACCGATTTGGGTTGCCGACTACGTTCTCATTTCGTACGGAACGGGGGCGATCATGGCGGTGCCGGCCCATGATACCCGGGATTTCGAATTCGCGACGCAGTATAAGATTCCGATTATTCAAGTCGTTGAGCCGGCGGGGGACTCCTCCGTCTTGCGCGATGAAGTCGCTTCCATGCGTGAAGCGTTCACGCTGCCGGGCATTTCGGTCAACAGCGGTGACTATAACGGTATGCCGACCGCGGAGTTCAAAGCGCAGATTACCGAAGACTTGTCGAAAACCGGACGCGGTCGCGCCATGGTCAATTACAAGCTTCGCGACTGGATTTTCAGTCGTCAACATTTTTGGGGTGAACCGTTCCCGCTTCTTCATGAACTGGATGAAGACGGCAATCCGAACGGAGTGATCCGGGCATTGGACCCGTCGGAACTGCCGCTTGATCTGCCGGAAGGCGTTCGTTTCGAAACGGAGCATCACACGCCGGAACCGCCGCTGGAAAAAGCGCCGGCCAGTTGGCTTTATGTGGAGCGAGACGGCAAGAAGTACAAGCGTGAAACGAATACCATGCCGCAATGGGCAGGTTCGTGCTGGTATTATTTGCGTTTTCTTGATCCGAATAATGATCAGCGGCTTATCGATCCGGAAATAGAAAAAGCGTGGATGCCCGTTGATCTTTATGTGGGAGGAGCGGAGCACGCCGTCTTGCATTTGCTTTACGCTCGATTTTGGCACAAGGTTCTTTACGACCGAGGCTACGTGACGACCATAGAGCCATTCCACAAGCTGGTGAATCAGGGCATGATTCTTGGCGAAATGGAATTTACCGGGTATCGCAGTGCCTCCGGCCAATGGGTGAGCGCCAAGTTGGTTGAGGTTGATAATCAACTCAAAGCGACGCGTAAAGACAACGGGCAGGAACTTGAAGTGGTCAAGCTTGACGTTAAGCAGTTGGTTAAAAAGGGGGAAGCGTTTGTTCTTGCGGAAGACGAATCAATAGCCGTGGACGGCAAGTCATACAAGATGTCGAAAAGTCGCGGTAACGTGATCAATCCGGACGATGTGGTTGCGCAGTTTGGAGCCGATTCGCTGCGGCTTTACGAAATGTTCATGGGTCCGCTTGAAGCGGTTAAGCCGTGGAGTCAGGACAGTGTCAGCGGTGTTCGCGGCTTTTTGGACAGGATATGGCGACTGATGATTTCGTCGGAAACGGACGACGTTGTTCTTTCATCTGCGGTGCAAGACGTGCCCATGACGGAAGAGCAAAAACGTACCGTTCATAAAACAATTAAAGCGGTTACCGTTGATATTCAAAACCTTTCGTTTAATACAGCGATTGCCCGCATGATGGAATTTGTGAATTATTTTGGTCATCAGGAAAAGCGACCGCGTCAGGCGATGGAAGCGATTGTCAAGCTTTTGGCTCCGTTTGCTCCGCACATTACGGAAGAACTCTGGCAGGTACTCGGTCATAACGAAAGTGTTGCGTACGCAAGTTGGCCGACTTGGGAAGAGGCGGCTTTGGCGGAATCGGTTCTTACCGTTGCGGTTCAAATCAACGGGAAACTTCGCGGTAAGGTTACCATGCCGGCGGACGCGACAGCCGATGTGATGGAAGAGCTTGCCCGGAGCGACCCGAAAGTCGCTCAATGGCTCCAAGACAAAACGATCGTCAAGAAGATTATTGTCCCGGTCAAGATGGTCAATTTTGTCGTTCGTTGAAAAAATCGTCCGTTGAGAAAAGCGAGAGAAGGGCCAGCAGGGTTTTACCGTCTTCAATCTCACCGTCGCGAATCATGTGTCGAAGTTCGTCTTTTGTGAAAAGGCGAACTTCCAAATCTTCTCCGTCTTCCAAATGACTGTTTCCGGGTGTTAAGCCGGTTGCTTTGAACAGATACAGTTCTTCCTGAAAGATTCCCGGAGACGAAAAGAAATGGGTCATGAGCCAACTTCGTTCGGCATGATATCCGGTTTCTTCAATCAGTTCGCGAGTTGCTGTGGTAATTGGTTCCTCGCCTGTTTCGCGTGTGCCGGCCGGTATTTCATAAATATACCGTTGGGCAGGCGAACGATATTGACGAACGAGCACGATACGCCCATCGTCGCCGATCGGCAAAATCGCG
>JAQVID010000318.1 GCA_028695865.1 Thermoguttaceae bacterium
CGCCCGTTCACAGGGTAGTGTGATTTATTCGTTCGTTTTGGTAAGGCAGGCAAGCCCGTAATGGAGGTCGTACGCGACCGGAATTAGGGAATATTGGGACCAATTCGAACCGCACTGGCCCTAATTGAGCTCGTTTCACTCGCTCCATATACGGGCTCGCAGGGTTGGGATTTTTTTAAAAAATCATCATACGATTTCGGGAAACCGTATAACAGGGGTACGGCCTAACGGCCGAACCCCTGCCTACCATACGGGAACCCCTACGGGGTTGCTCCGCCCCATTACGCGGAGTGTAAAAATAGTGTTCGCCGATTGTAAAAACCGGTGAGCTCTTTCAAAGCCGAAAGGTCGAACCGGGAGCAAGCTCCCGCGTTTGCCTTATTTAACGCACACAAAAGCGGCGTCAAGCCGCCGCACTCCAAAATATCCGCTTGCGTGGTTGGGATTTTTCCTCCCGTTCACAGGGTGGAGTGATTTATTTGCTCGTTTTGGTAAGGTAGGCAAGCCCGTAATGGAGGTCGTACGCGACCGGAATTACGGATTATTGGGACCAATTCAAACCGCTCTGGCCCTAATTGCGCTCGTTTCACTCGCTCCATATACGGGCTTGATGAATTTTCATCATACCCTAAATCAAAGTCCATTACGACCAGAAAATCGCTAAATTCGCCCTGGCTTTTCTCTTCTTCCGAAAAAACCGGCGAAACCATGCTAAAAAGGATCATCAGGATCAACATAGCCAATAGACTTCTTGCTTTCATCGATTACCTCGTTTGATTCTGTTCTTTCTCTGTCATACAATATACAGTCCGCGTAAAAATATCTTTAGACACAATGTCGCGTTCCCCTTTTTCCGAAAAGACCTGGGGAAACGCAACCAGATGATATAATCATACAACAATGATTGAGTTTTTCAATCATCCGACGCCTTTTTTTTCAAAAAACTTTCAATTTGCAACTTCAGCGATTCCGAAGTGGTCGATTCGGCGACCTTTTGGAACAGAGGTCGGGCTTTTTCGAACTGTCGGGACCGGGTCAAACTGATTGCCAGATTCAGGGTCGCCGTTTCATCATACTTCTTGTCGAGTACCTTGCGAAAATGTATTTGGGCCTGACCATCGTTATTTCGAAAAAACTCGGCAAGACCGCGAAGCATGTCGATTTCCGTATTCTCCGAGTCGTTGGGCACGGCGGCCAGAACCGTGATTGCCGTTTCCGCGTCTTTCTTCTCCATCAGAAGAAATTGAGCATATCGGAGAACAAGTTCCGGGTCCTTTTTTTCTTCAGACGAAAGCTTTGCATACGCAATGGCCATCGGATCGGGCTGCGTGTCCACATTCGGACTGCCGACCGATTTCATGTAAGAGCCGCCGGAAAGACGATAGCCGCAATCGGACAGTCTGGCGGAAAATCGATTGGATTCATGATGATCAATTTGTTCCAAAAACTCTTTTCGGGCCAACGACATTTCCGATTGACCGACGAACCGGAACGCGATACCGACGATTACCAAAAGGATCGTGGCCGCAGCCACTATGGCTCGACTCGACCACAATTCCCGAAACGCCCAACCGGTTTGCCGATGTAAAACAGGATCGGACGAAACCGGCGTCAGTTCGCCTTCGTGCTCGTCTTCATCTTTGTTTTCGTGCTCGTCTTCATCCGATTCTCCAAAGAGAATACCCGAACGCATATGGAGCAAAATCAGTTCACGGCATTGATTGCATTCGAACAAATGTTGCAGAAATGTCTGACGCTCTTCGACGCTAATGATTCCTGTTTGCAATGAATTCAGAAAGTCGGGATCGAACGCCGGATGCCAGCCCGACTCGTTCGATTCGGGCGTATTCGTTTCATTTGACTTGCCCGTGAGGTTCTCTCGCTGGGCAAACGCTCTTGCAAGAAGCACGTCCAAACCGTGTTCGTTCTTTTTATTTTGATCGTTCATGACATTTCCCTCTTTCATTGAAACATTTTCCTATGAGTTCAGCAAGTCCAAGATGCGATAACTGTCGCTCGTCAAGAATGGCGTCTCCACTGGATATGTCCATGCCGCATTCCCGATAAAAAGTTTCCCGGAATTTCTTCAGACCTGTTGTTAAATATCGCGAAATCATTGACTTATCGACCCCGAACAATTTTGCAAGTCGGGTTCTTATGGTTTTTGACTTTTTTCCGGATTCGGAATTCTCGTTCAGGTCTTCCGCCATGAAAATATAATAGAGGCAAAGAAATTCTCGATCGTCAAGCGAATCAATCGCTTTCCTGATCATCGGTTCGCATGACGACCAAGGATCCGCGTTCCCGGTGGAATGGTCGATTCTATCGTACTCCTGCGAGTATTCATCTAAATATTCCATGATTCCGCCTTTTTGCTCTTTTCGTATCAGCTGATATAAATAAATCATCAGGGTAAAACCGAGCCAGTTTTTTAAGCCCGACTTCCCGCGGTAGGAATCGATGGCCGCTCCTGATGAATGCACTTCCACGTCGCCTGCAACCAAATAAGTATAAAACCCGGTCCACCATTCGGGAATATCGTTCGGCTTCGAACAAAAACGAACGTTCACCTTGCCCGCCTGACCCCGCAGAAATTGTTCGTATTCATTCTGGTACCGTAAATACGCCGCATTCTGCTGATCAATGAGCGAAACCGCCAAAACACAATCGAATAGCGGATTGCCTCCCAATTTTCCGTTTCCCGCAAACCCGCGACCTTTCTGAAGACTTTGAGCAACGGTCAAAATGTCCCGCTGACGCTTCGTCGTCTCCCAGTGCCAAATCCAGCAGGACAGAACACGTGATTGCAACTCCTCTTCACAGGCCAATGAGACCGGGGGAACATCGTAGACATCCTTCGAATACTCGACGACCCATTCCGAAACAATATCGGCAATCGTTCGCGATTCCCCACCCGCGGCCAGGGAAACGACAAATTCTGTGGGACAGGTCGCCAGGGTATATGATATCATCTCGCTTTTTTTACAGGTCATGAACTCAACTCCTGTTCTTGAATAACTGTTTGTGATTCCGCGTCCATCGCGCTCTTTCCAATCCCTTGATTCACACTTCAACTCAAAAGACCGCCGGCCTGGCCCATGAAGAACGCAATCCCTGCGTTTTATAATTACCCCTCGTTTCGTTCCAAAACCGGGGCACTACCGAAATCGTGTCGTCATGGAGGCCGGACCGGTCACGTTACAATCGTTTTCGAATTTCTTCCGGAATGACCAGTGTTCCATTCCCGGAGGAATCGCTCGTATTCTCCTGGGTACTCGTCCTGGACACGATCGTTTCGATCACGTCGCTAATCCATTGACGCTGTTCCGGAAAGGACAAAAGAACAAGCGTGAAAAAAAGAAGAACGTAAAGGATGCTTCCAATCAAATGAAGCTTGACCCCAAAATCGAAAAAAAACATGGTTCCCCCTTTCGTGAAATGCCGATTCTCCGCGTGTTGCGCTCGACCGGGCTCATCTGCGATTTGCGATGTTCCCGGTCGGGTATCGGTCAGATTATTGGAATAGGTCAACGAACCGTTCCTGTTACTGTCGCGATATTACTTCTGCTCCTGCTTCGCGTCGGCCTTTTTCTGTTCCTGCTTCGGAGTGGTCAGTTCCTGCTTTGTTCCCTGAGCTTTGGCCGGTTCTGACGGAATGTTCTGCGTTTGAACCGTCGAATTCGCCTTACCTCCTTTTTTCGCACGATACTCGTCGAGATACTTCTCAACGCGTTCGGCACTGGCACTGTGCGCGCCGGACGCTTTTGCTTCCGTGTCTGCCAACATCTCCTCGATCGTTCGAACCGGATTGTTTGCAAACACCGTTTGATTCTGTTCCAGAACGGCGTTACACTGTGTAATCATTTCCAAACCTTCCGCCGTTCGTGCTTTCGCCTTAAATATTTCGCGTCGCGCCGCCACAAGCGAAAGTTGCGATTCCGTCTTTTCCATCTGGATGATTGCCCGCTCGTTTTCCTTTTCGGACGCCATTTGAATCTTTTCGAGTTCCGAAAGCGATTCCGTCATCGTGTCCATCTGCGCCACCACCAAGGAAAGCTGCGAACGAAGTTGCGATTCCGTGTACTCCTTGCCCGCGACGGTAACCGGATACTTCTTTGCCTCAATTGCCTCGGCGATTTCGTCCGCCAACGTCCGACCTGCGACAAGTAATTTCCCCTTGTCCGACATTTTTTTCGCGATGTCGTCCATTCGGGCACCGAGATTCTTCCGGGTCGTCTTGAATTCCTCCAGGTCTTTCTTCAGCCGACTCTCGACGAATTCCGAATAGCCGATCGGGTCCTTCTGAATCGCTTCAGGCGTCCACTGTCCAATCTTCTCCGCCTTCGAAATGACTTTTGTACGAAACGCCGGGCTCACAAAAAAGCCAATCACCACCGCGGCGACCACGACCACAACCAACCCAATCAATGTTTTTTTCATGTCTTTTTCTCCTCAATGAGTGAAATTTGTCTGATTACATTCCCAATATTACGTTCTCGCACGATTGTTTTGGAACAACCGTTTCCGTTTTGGGCCGCACAATATGAGCAGTCCAAAACGCCTTTGTTCGTCCCTCTTTACAAATAAGTGTCAGGAAACCCGATTTCTTGCATAAAAATTTTTCTTTTTTTGAAAAAATATTCGCGGTACACGCGATGTGGAGTCGCGGCCCCGCCCCGGCGATCGCCCGTTCACAGGGTAGTGTGATTTATTCGTTCGTTTTGGTAAGGCAGGCAAGCCCGTAATGGAGGTCGTACGCGACCGGAATTAGGGAATATTGGGACCAATTCGAACCGCACTGGCCCTAATTGCGCTCGTTTCACTCGCTCCATATACGGGCTTGAAAAATTTTCATCGCACCCCAAATTGAGGTCCATCACGACCAACAAACCCCGTATAGGAATGTGTCACGCAAATTTGACACCAAGGCCGGTTTCCCAAAAATCCTAACCCCGTAGGGGTTTCCGTATGGTAGGCACCCGGTTCGGCCGTCAGGACGTACCCCTGCTATGCGAACCCCGAAAAATCCAACCCCGCAAGCGGACATTTTGGAGTGCGGATGCTTG
>JAQVID010000319.1 GCA_028695865.1 Thermoguttaceae bacterium
AATGTTTCGAGTCGAATGGAATGTCTTTGCCGATTACTCCGCGAAAGGTATGGTGATTGAACCGAAGTCGGGCAAAGCCGAAAAAGTGATCATTGCGGTGGTTCATAACGGTATGTGTCCCAAAGCGTATTTTCTTTCCTTGCCGGAATTGCAGAAAGAAGCCGCAAAGGGAAACACGCGAATTATTCTTCCTGCGTTTTTAAACCGTGAAGTTGTCAAATTCAAAAATACCCGACTGCCACGGCGCGAAATTATTTATCGCGAAGCTTATATGTTGGGCCGTCACCTGATCGGTTATGAAATTGAAACGGTTCGTGCCGCGATTGATTGGAGCAAAAAGGATTCGAAATCATCCCTTGCTAAAATAGTCGTGGGCGGTTATGGCGATGGAGGCATGCTTGCTCTTTACTGCGGCGCGTTGGACGAGCGAATCGACGAGGTGCGCCTCTGCGGTTACTTCGGCGATCGGAGCGATATTTGGCGTCAGCCGCTCGACCGAAACGTTCACGGCCTTTTGAATAATTTTGGTGATGCCGAACTGGGAGCCATGGTTTTTCCGCGATCGCTTCTCATTGAGCCAGGCGACGGACCGGACGAATCAATCGTACCGGAAACATTCAAGCAGGGGCGAGTCCTCGTTTCGGGACTGGAACTCAAGCAGGATGTTTTTCCCGCGTGGCGA
Source organism: Thermoguttaceae bacterium (assembly GCA_028695865.1). Classification (GTDB taxonomy): domain Bacteria; phylum Planctomycetota; class Planctomycetia; order Pirellulales; family Thermoguttaceae; genus JAUNBG01. Next base: position 683 of record JAQVID010000319.1, read on the forward strand.
TGGGCCCCTGCAACGTTGAAGCCGCAAACGTCTCACGCAATCGAAAACGAATTGAAAAGATCGCAACGTATTGTAAGCGGACTCCCGGGCAATGCGCCTCGTATGGCGTCTTCTTCCTCGATGAAACCAGTCTCTGGTCCCGATTCGATGAAGTATGCGGCCTTGCCCGCGTATCAGCAGGTTCAACAAAAGATTCTGACCGAACTGGATGCGCACACGCAAGCGATCATGATATCTTGCGCCTCAGCGCGAGACGCGTTCATGAAGAATCTCGATACATCCTCGGTCGCCAAACTGGAAACATCGTCGGTCTGGTATCGGCAATATTTTCACGAACGGATTGCGGGCAATTTTGATCAGAAGAAATTGCCGTTTCATCCTCGAAGTCGCAAGGTATTCGACGAAGAACGTTGGGTTGCTTATGATGTCGTGCTTGACGTGTTCGACGGTCTGTGTGCCTATGGCATGCTTGTGTTACCCAAAGACCTTAAGCCGGGCGAGAAACGTTCCGTCGTTGTATTTCAGCATGGTCGCGAAGGCTGTACCGATAACGGAGTCAATGGCCGCCGTGCTTATAACGCGATTGTTCCGCGTCTGATAGACGATGGGTACATCGTTTTTTGCCCGCAGAATCTTTACATTCGCGGCGACGAATACCGCGTTTTACAGCAGAAGTGTTACGCGGTGGGCCGAACATTTTTTGGCATCATGATTGCGCAACATGAGCAGATCGTCGCCTGGCTTGGTTCGCTCCCTGGTGTTCGAAAAGATAAAATCGGTTTCTATGGTATTTCTTATGGAGGCAAGTCCGCCATGTTCATTCCGTCTGTCGTTACCGATTATGCGCTTTCGGTCTGTTGTGCCGATTTCAATGAACGAATCGTCAAGTGTGTCAGTACAGACGCCAAATTCAGTTTTATGGGCTCGCCTGAATATGAGATGTATGAGTTCGATTCAGGCGACACGTTCAACTACGCCGAAATGGCCATGCTCATTGCGCCGCGTCCGTTCATGGTGGAACGGGGACATCGGGATGGCGTTGGAATCGATGAATATGTCGCGTATGAATTTGCCCGGGTATCACGTTTTTACGACCTCATGAAAGAGACTCGCGGCAAGGCTGAAATTGAGTTCTTCGACGGCGTGCACGAAATACATTATGATGGTGTCGCGAAGTTTCTCAAACGACACTTGCAATAAGCCGACGAGAAAGTTGATGTACTCTGACGAGCATTACGATCTTGAAAATCCTTACGCGCCACCCCCGGAACCAAAACCGGAGCCGGAGAAAGAACTCGACTACGTTGAGTTGGCCGTTTTGGTTGATACCTGGGAGCGGTACAACCGCTCAAGCGCAAGAGCGTTGTACCTGCTCTTGGGCAGTGTGGGTCTGTTTCTTGTCGGCGGGTGCCTGGCCATGTATGCAGGAGCTTCGTTGGGAACGGGAGTCTTTTTCAACATTGCCTTGTGTCTGGGTGTGGGAATGCTTGGTTTTATACGTTGTGTCATGTTTTATGAAAAACTCAAAGGAGAGGTATTGAGAGAAATTCGGAGCATGCTCCCCCATTCGAGTTCCTTTTGGGCGGGAGCTTCAGAGGATATGAAGGAAGCCCGGCGTTTACTTGCTGAAGTCACGCCGCGTGATTGTGTCGATTCAGACACGTCAGAACAAAACACAACGGATACAGGCCATTGATCATGTTCACAAAAAGCAAAACGCAACCTCATTGCAAATCGGATCACGCGATTGAATATTGCCGGAACCTTGCCCGCGGTCATTACGAAAATTTCACTGTGGCAAGTTGGCTTCTTCCCCGGGCCTATCGCGATCCTTTCGCTGTTGTTTATGCCTGGTGCCGTTACGCGGATGATCTTGCCGACGAAACAAACGATCCTGCTGAAGCGATAAAAAAACTTGACCAGTGGGATCAGGAACTTGACTGGGTGTTTTCAACCCGTCCCGAAGACGGTACGCAACATCCGATTTCCGTCGCGCTGCGGTCAGTGAACGCAAGACATGCTCTTCCGAGGGAATCGTTCCGCGACCTGTTGCGCGCATTTCGACAAGACCAGACAACGTGTTCGTATGACACAATGGATGAACTGCTTGACTACTGTAAATACAGTGCCAATCCGGTGGGACGCATTCTTTTGGCCCTCTTCGGAACAGACGCTACTCCCGAGCAACTTCAGTGGTCGGACATGATCTGTACCGGACTGCAATTGGCCAATTTTTGGCAGGACGTTTGTCGTGATACCAAGCGAGGTCGTTATTATATTCCGAAAGAAATCTCGCGACAATACACTTCGTTTGAAGAAGCGTTGCGGTATCTTGTCGCCCATACACGGGAATATTTTGAGCAAGGCCAGCCGCTGGTCCGTTCGCTCCCGTTTCGATTCCGTTACGACATTGCGTTGTTTTACGGAGGAGGTTTGGCCGTTTTGAGAAAAATTGAGCGAGGCGGGTTTCGAACAGATCGCGTTCGTCCTTCGTTGTCGGGATGGGACAAATTGTCTGTCGCTCTCCGTTGTTTGACCGTGTTCCTGCCGAATTTAAAATAATCCAACAATAAAACGACTAAGTCCAGAGCAACAAAGAACAGAACGACAGGAACAGAACGACTAAGAACAGAGCGACTAAGACCAGAACGACTAAGAACAGAACGACTAAGACCAGAGCAACAAAGACCAGAACGACTAAGACAGAGCGACAAAGGCAGAACGACAGGGGCAGTTTCAGAAACTTCCCCTGTCGTTCTGAATGTTACAGAATATTATCCGGAATATGATCCAGCCTGACAAGATTACTACTTGCCGTCTTCCCGGAACTCATACTCGACTTGGAGCCATCCGCCTTGGGCCGTGACAGCCTGCGGCACAAGCAAGCCTTTGCGAATCATCGAACCCTTTGACGAGTTGTTGCCCAATTTGGTTGTTGCAATTTCCTGAACTTTGATTTCTTTTTCCAACTGCTCTTCAAGACGTTTGAGGATCATGGAGCGAATCGCCTGGAAGCGAGCCGGAATAACCTGGCCCCGTTCGATTCCGGCGGGAAAAACGTCAATGACTTTTCGACGGAATACGAAAGTACCGTTTTTCGCAATTTCGTAGACGATATCGACGTCCAGTCCGGGATAGGTGCGGTTGTCTTTTTCGAACTGATCGATTCGCATGGAGAATCGAATTTGGTTTTTATCGAACGTCGCGACGACCGGAAGATCACCGGTAAAACTCAACCACAGCGGAGTGTCCTCAGTTGTTTTTTTCGCGGCGGCTTTTGCTTTTGTCTCCGGCTTGGTATCGGATTTGGAATCGGACTTCGTGTCCGGCTTGTTCTTTTTATGCCGACTGCCGACGAATTTCCCAATGATTCGATCTTTGCCGCTCGAAGCGGACGCTTTATCTTTGTCTTTATCTTTGTCCGCGGTGGAAGTTGATGTTTCGCTCTGGTCTGCGGCTTTATTCTCTTTTACAGACGCGGCCTCAGCGGCCTGTGTTTCCCCGGACGGCTCACGAGCGAAGAAGTCGGACAGACTTTGTGTAACTTCCTTGTCGCTAACGCGTCGGCCCGCCAATGCAAAGAAGGCCGCGTTATTCGGGCAACTCTCGTGCAAAAGAATCGAAAGGTCGCCTTTCATTGCCCCGTCCTTAACTCCTTTGCTCGATGAAGGCAAGCCGAATTGGACATCGTTGGCAACCAAAGCAGACCAATACAATCGCTCCGCGGTCGTTCTGGAGACAATAGCGCGGGGAAAGTATTTCTGCTGTTCCAGTTTCGAAATAACACGTTTTCGCAGTGAAGCATTGAGCGAACTTACTTGAGTATCAACTTCTTCATCCAGGCGGCTTGCTATCCGGTATTCCATTTTGCGAGTTGATTCCATTTCCGAATAGGGCTTTTCTTCCATAACACGCTGTTCGGCAATATTCTGCCCGATATTGCGACGTCCCGAATCAATTCCTGTAATCTGACTGGCCATGGTTCCGGAAGCCGAAGCCTGTCCTGTCAGAATTTCCTTATTGATGAAAACCGACTTCTTTGCCTTGACAGACCCGGTACTGGTCGAATAAACATATACACCGCTTTGTGTCGCCACAGTCTTGGTGTTAATTTGAGTACTAAGAAGAAGTCCGAGTTCGGCCATTTGATCATTGGGAACGAAACTGACGGCCAGTCCCCCTTCCACATGACCTTTGCCTGTTACGTAGGCTTCCCGAATCGTATCGGCAACATCAATGTTTTCCGACACAGGTCGGGCCACCCCGGGCAATAACAGTTTTGAACTGACACTGAACATAAAATTCGGAACAGGGAAATACGCGGAAATCAAATCGA
>JAQVID010000320.1 GCA_028695865.1 Thermoguttaceae bacterium
AACACGGCAAATAACCGGCGAATACATCGGCTGATAGCCCCGCTTGATCAGTTCGGAATAAAGAAAATTTTCAAGCTCATGCCGAATAACCGCTCCTTTGGGAAGCCAAACAACCAAGCCGCTTCCTATATGGGGATCGACCATAAACAGCTCATGACGCTTGCCCAATACGCGATGATCCCGTTTTTTGGCTTCTTCCAGTTGTGTGAGCCAGGCATCCAATTCTTTTTTGTCAAAGAACGCGGTTGCGTAGAGACGTTGTAACTGCTGTCGGGAAGCGTCGCCTTTCCAATAGGCTCCCGCAACGGTGGTCAATTTAAAAGCGCCAATCGCTTTCGGGGAAGGTACATGAGGTCCGCGGCACAAATCGACAAATTCGCCCTGACGATAGAACGAAACGGTCTCTTGATCCGCCAGGCCTTCTTTCAGGTGCTCAACTTTAAGCGTTTGTCCCATTCCTTCGAGAAGCTTTATGGCCTCATCGCGACTCATTTCGACCCGTTCAAAAGGTTCGTCCGCCTTGATGATTTTTTTCATTTCCTCCTCAATTCGGGCAAAATCATCCTCGACAAACGGGGTTTCTTTCCAAAAATCGTAATAGAAACCGTTTTCGACCGTCGGACCAAACGCCAATTGCACGTCCTTGAACAGACGCATAACCGCGCGGGCCATCACGTGCGCAGCCGAATGCCGCATAATATCAAGTGCCTCGGAGTCTTTTTTCGTCAAAAGACGAAGTTGAACAGAACCTTCTTCAGGCAACCACGTATCTGCTCCAACGGTGGTTTCTTTCTTTCCCTCGGGCGTGTCGCACGTGACCACGGCCGCAAGGGTCGCTTTCGCAAGCCCCGCTCCGATTGACGAAGCAACGTCAATAACGCGAACTCGATGTTCAAACACTTTTTCCGTTCCGTCCGGAAGAATAACCTTCAACATGGTTCCTGACTCCTCTTGATCCTTTACCCCAGGTACGATTTACGTTACTTGGGATATCATTTTATCTAATCTCGCCGCTTTCGCCCGTTTGTTTCGGGCAAAAACGTCCCCAACTTAACTATTATAGGACGTTTTGCAAAAGAATAAACCCCCTGAAATAGAAGAATTATGGGAAGATATGATTCATAAATCATTATTCGAAACCGCCGGCAAAAGGAGTCTCCCTGGAAAAAGTTCCTGAAATGGCGTTGCGCTATGGACGCCGCACAACAAGCAGTGAGCGCAATGCGAAACAGGGAATGCAAGAGTAATCTTCTTGCTTTTTCGGGCTCGCCTGATTTAGTAAACTTTCTGAATGTTGCCGATTTCCGCGGAAGAAAGCGCTTTGTCGTAAATCTGGAAATCGTCCATGGCGCCATTGAGATAAAGCGGGCTAAGTTCAAATTGGTTTCGCTGCATATTACCCAACGAAGCTGTTCCGATATAAAGAGGCGTTGGAACTTTCCACGGGACTTCCGCAACAAGTCGCCCATCGTAATAATGAGAAATTGTTTTTTTATCCGCGTCCAAAACGACCGCGACAATTGACCAGGTTTTCCAATGGCAAGGCAAGGTAAAAGGTTCTGATGAAAAACAGGTTTGCTCGGACCGATTATTAACGGAAGTCAACTGAATTTGAGCGGCACCGTTAGGGAGTATTTGCCAAAGAAACGTGCCCGACGCCGAATAAAAATCGTGACCCGCCATGAGTATGCTCGTTCGATCTTTTATATCGTCGATCCTCACACTGGCAATCAGGGTCAAGTTGCGGTACGCTCCGGGAAGCTCAAAATCGAAACTTCCCTTTTCTCCAAAGAGCACTGCCGCGGTTCCATCGTAAAAACCTTTCGTCAATCGGCAATTATTGATTTTGGCGCCCGCAAGAAGCTGCTTGCCTTTCGTCGATAAATTATCTGTTCGCGAACCGGTCAGACCGGAAAGATCGAACCGGGCAAGCAGATGAGGGTGCGCACTCCAGGTGTCGGCCATGGCGCGAAAACGATCCCGGGATTGCCTGGCGTGCGTCTCCTGTTTCATCGCAAAAATCGCCGAACTGATATAACGGTCGCCGTCCGCGTCGAACTGACGAACCACACTTGCCTCGTCAATCGACGCCGCCTCGCCCTGCTCAAGCGTTAAGCCGGATACACTTGACGTGGTAAATAAATCGACCAAACCGGTTACGACATCGACCTGCGTTTTTTTCGCTGAAACGTCTATGACGAAATCAGTACCACGATCGACCACCGTACCAAGCGGCGTCGTAACCTGAAATCCGATTCCTTCTCGCGGAACATGAGCCGAGATTTTTCCCTGCGTGCAAAACGTGTTTTTATCGCCCGCTATGACGAAACGGGCAGGACCTTCGAGAACAAGTTCCGTTCCATCGCTAAACCGCAGTTTGACAAGTCCCTCGGCAAGCGCCAATTCGCCCCGGCCAATTTCCTGCCCTTTTTTATAGGACGACGTTGCGTCAAACCAGCGCGCATTAATCGTTTCGATCACTCGGGCAAACGGAACAAACGTCGCCGATTCAACGGAACGATCCGGCCGCAAGTATCGATATTGCGCCATACCGATGAGCAGAACAAGAAACAGAATCGCCGTAACCAAAGGGATCATTCGTCGCCGGTCCGGCACAATACATGTGACACTGGGCTGTTTTTTGGTCTTGGTCTGAACAGGTTTGTCATGCTTTGCCAACGTTCGGGGCTTGAGCTGCCGCTGCCGCGGAATAACTTCCTGTTCCCAATGCACAAGATCATCGAAATTCTGTTCCGCCAAATCCGGAGCATACTGTTGATTTGCGTCTGCCAAATAGTCGGGAACCTGACGTTCATCATCAAGAATCAAAGCTTTCTTGCGAAACCAGAAATCAACCATGACGTTTTCGCACAAGGTTTTTGTTCTGTCCGGATTGGCCGAAAGGATCGCAAGCAATTTTTTGGACTCTTCCGGGCTAATCTGACCGACAAGATAACGGTCGACAAGATTTAAAAAATCGTCGTCCATATCGAAGAAACGTTCTTCCATCATGACTGACGTTCTCCTGCCGCCAAGCGACGTTCGACACATTCACGCAGAGCCGTTCGAATACGACACATCGCTTTACGCAACGCGAAAAGTGAAAACGAAGTTTCTTCCGAAAGCCGTTCAAGCGGAACCTTCTCAAAATAAAAGAGCCGAACCAGCCGACGATATCGCGGCGAAAGACGCTCTACACACCCTTCCAGCGCCGCAAGCTGCTCGTCAAGATTGCTGTTGGCTGTCTGGTCCTCATCGCTCGAAATCTTCTTCTGCACTTTTTCCGCCAACATCTGAAGATGTTCCGGCATGTTCCGAACATGATTCCGCCAATACTGAAGCGCAATGTTTTGCGTAATCTTCCGTAATAATGGACGAACATCACGCTCCAAATCCCACTGTTCGGCTTTCTTCATAAAATCCAGAAACGCGTCATGGACTATATCCGACTGCAGCTCCGAAGAAGGCGCACAACGAAACGCAATCGCTTCCACGAAATGATAATATCGCAAAAACAAGGCACTTGCCCGATCTTTGCGATCTTCCCCGTTGTCGTCCTGATGTGTGCTCATTTCTCTATTTTATCAAATGACCGCCGAATTTCAATCCAGAAAAAATCTCTATTCCATACAAATACTTTGAAACAATACGTTTGGAACAATACGTATTATATACCAATATATATTATATACTAATACCATATCCAATTACAATATCCGAAAGTCAATCCGCAATCCGGTTAAATATAAAAAAAACCGACGCCGTCATTTGGGAGGACATAAGGTACGTGGACGGCGTCGGTGTCAAGCTCAACAGGCTCGGGCTAATTGAGAAAACCGTTTCTATTGGTTATACTGGACCGTAGGAGCAATTCTTCAACCGAAGCTTTCTGTTGCCAAACCATATAACTTCCAACGTGACCAAGACAGAAAGAGACAAAATTTCTCGTTTTTCCTCAAAAAAAAACAAATTATTCTCCCGTCGGTCATAAGAAACGTACTTTAATGTGTTTTACACACTTTTATTCTCGCGGCTTTTGCCTTGATCAGAAAAATGATCCTTTTCATTTTAGATTGGTGTTCGATTTGAAAAAAACACAACATTTAGCGCATATAGCTTAGAATCGCACCATAAAACAAAAATCAAGAACATGAAAACAGTATTTGCAAAGAAAGCGTCCTATGGGAATCGAACCCACAACTGAAGCTTGGGAAGCTGCCGTGTTACCACTACACCAAGGACGCGAAATGTTGTTATACTGCCGATACTTCAGTGTTCAGTAATTCACTCCCCGTTTACCTTCGCAAAGCGGGAGATTCAGACCGTACAACATGAAAAATCAAGTAAAACCGGTACAACTCAATCTCTCAACAGCAATTTACACAGATTCCGAGCTTCATTTCGCTGGAAAGAATATGAAACTGCCGAGGGGAATTGGGTCAAACACTCTCAATACCTGAAAAAATTATAACTTGGCGGGATGTTTTTGCAAGTGGGGCATGGTCTAATGTTTTTTTTGACAACCCCTTTTCAAAAAAAGGAGATATGATAGGATACTTATGTTATGTGATTCATTTTTGCCGCTCCCTTATGGGCGTGGAGGCTTGATGAATCTCTGCCTGGCTGCGTAGCTCAGTTGGTTAGAGCGGCGGCTTCATAAGCCGTAGGTCACCGGTTCAAGTCCAGTCGCAGCCATTGTTCTTTTGTCTTGTCTTCGTTTAAGCAAAACGCAAGACAAAACGCGAAAGTATCATGATCATTCGTGTCAGCCGCTGAATGATATGTATTGCGTATGCTCCCTTCGTCTAGTGGCCTAGGACTCCGGATTCTCAGTCCGGGTACAGGGGTTCGACTCCCCTAGGGAGTACTCACAGGGTTTTTGGCTCAACAGTCAAAAGCCCTTTTTTTATCAAATGTTGGGTTGTATTTGGCAGTAATTTTCTACTTGTCCGCGTTTCGACTTCCCCCCGTTTTTTGTACCGCCACGGCTTGGGCGGCCAAATCGTCCAAGTGGACTT
>JAQVID010000321.1 GCA_028695865.1 Thermoguttaceae bacterium
GTACATGGAACGAGTGAAACGAGCGCAATTAGGGCCAAATCGGTTCGAATCAGTACCAACGCATCCCAATTCCGGTCACGCAATTCCCTAACGCAATTCCCTAATTCCGGTCGCGAGCGACCTCCATTACGGGCTTGCTGGTCGTAATGGACCTTGATTTGGGGTATGATGAAAATTCATCAAGCCCGTACATGGAACGAGTGAAACGAGCGCAATTAGGGCCAAATCGGTTCGAATCAGTACCAACGCATCCCAATTCCGGTCTCGCAATTCCCTAACGCAATTCCCTAATTCCGGTCGCGAGCGACCTCCATTACGGGCTTGACTATCTTACAAAACAAGCAAATAAATCACACCTCCCTGTGAACGGGAGGCAAAAATCTTATCGTTTCTTGCGATTGGGGGCTGTTTCGGCTATTTCTTCCGGCTCTTGGGTTTTCTCTGATTTATGCTATACTGAAAAGACTGTTTTTTGTTTTATGCAGGTGTTATTTGGTTTTTCGTGTCGTGCGGCCGGAAATACCCCGTTTTCCGAAGGTAAACGGGGAGCGAATCCCCGAAAACTGATGCATCGGTAGTAAAAAGCGGGTTTGATTTGGTTTTTCGTGCCGTGCGGCCGGAAATTCCCCGTTTTCCGAAGGTAAACGGGGAGCGAATCGCCGAAAACTGATGCATCGGTAATAAAAATTTTCAAAAGGATCGTGATCTATGCCTCCGAAATATGTTGTTGGCATCGACTTGGGAACGACGAATTCCGTCTTGGCGTACGCTTCCCTGGCCGACGATAAACCGAAAATTGAACTTTTGCCTGTTCCTCAACTTGTGGCCGCAGGAACAACGGAAAATCGCACAACGCTCCCGAGTTTTCTTTATTTGTGTCCGGAAAATGAACCTTTATCCCCAATTCAAGGCTTGACCGAAGGTTTTACCGGTTCGAGGACAGATCGGGTCATCGTTGGCGAATTTGCCCGTCGTCGTTCGGCGGAAGTACCTGACCGCATCGTCTCCGGCGCGAAATCGTGGTTGTGTCACAGCCGGGTAGATCGTCGAGCGCCGATTTTACCTTGGGACGCAGGGAAGGAAGTCGCGAAAATCTCTCCGGTCGCGGCGTGCAGAATCTATTTGGAATATTTGTGTGAAGTCTGGAAAAGCCGGTTCCCGAACGATCCCATCGCGGAGCAACAGGTAGTGATTACGGTACCAGCGTCATTCGATGCCAGTGCCCGGGAGTTGACGCGTGAAGCGGCGCTTGCGGCCGGTTTTTCGCCTGATACGCTTCTGTTTCTGGAGGAACCGCAAGCGGCGATCTATTCCTGGCTTGCCGATCACGATCCCGGTTGGCGAAAAGAAATGAGCGTGGGCGAAACGCTGCTGGTTTGCGATGTCGGCGGAGGCACATCCGACTTTTCGCTCGTTCGCGCAGAAGAAGAAAACGGCGATCTTATCCTCAATCGTCTGGCGGTGGGCAATCACCTTCTCGTTGGCGGCGACAATATGGACCTGGCACTGGCCTACCGGGCGTCGGAACTCTTCGCTGATATTGGAACGAAATTGAACCCTTGGCAAACGGTTTCGCTGTGGCATTCGTGTCGGCAGGCCAAAGAGAGTCTGCTCGGACAGGTTGCCAATACCCCGGCAAGCGAAGAGAGCTTTCGACTCTCCGTTCTGGGCCGTTCCAGTCGTCTGATCGGTGGTACGGTCAGTATCGATTTTTCGCGAACAGAAGCGCTCGATTTGGTTTTGAACGGTTTTTTCCCGATCTGCGATTATCAGGAGCGAGCAAAGCGTAAGTCGGCAATGGGCTTTCGCGAACTTGGCCTTCCTTTTGAACAGGAAACGGCCATTACGCGTCATTTGGCTTCGTTTTTGAAGTCGCATGGAGTGGAGCAGCAGTCCGGTCCGACCCGTTTTTTGCTTAACGGCGGAGTTTTCAAATCGTCGGCTATTCGAAGTCGATTGGAAGAACAATTGGGTATGTGGTTCCCGAATCGGATTCCGAAAACGCTCGACGCTTCAGGCGATCTGGATCATGCCGTTGCGCGCGGAGCGGCGTTCTATGCCTGGGGAACCCAACGGGGCGGAGTGCGAATACGCGGTGCGTCTGCCCGGGCATACTATGTTGGCATTGAGTCGGCCGGCTTGGCCATCCCAGGTCGAAGTCGTCCGCTTAAAGCGCTTTGTGTAGCACCCATGGGCATGGAAGAAGGGAGCGCCTGTGACGTTCCATCGGACGAAATCGGCCTGGCCGTTGGGGAACCTGCCCTGTTTCGATTCTTCAGTTCGACTTGCCGACCGAACGACAAGCCGGGCACGCTGCTCGATCAGTCGTGCATTCATGATGGTGTTTCCGAGGGCACAACGCTTGAGGAAACCGATCCCATTGAGACGTCGCTTTCCGCTGATGATTCCGAAACAGACGACGAATATGTTCCGGTCCGATTCCAATCGAATATTACCGAGCTTGGCCAACTGGAAGTCTGGTGCTGTGATACCCAAAGCAACCATCGTTGGAAGTTGGAATTCAGTATTCGGGACGAATAATAACGTGTACTTAAGCAACCAGAAGCGAAACGAAAACCAGAACGATAAATCGCGCACTTAAGATAGGCATATTACATTGTTTAGCAAAACTATGTAAGCAGGGTTGGTACGTTTTTGCTTCTATTTATTGAATGTGTGTAAGAAAAGGTTGCTTCGTGTTGGACGGAAAAAAGATTTTTCGTTAAAATTGCAAAAATTTTTCTGTTACGTCTGGTAAAATGTACTTTTGTTGTATATAATTTAGGGAATGGTTGTGGACTATTCCCAATTGAATTGTCCGTCCGTGTGTACTTGTTGAACAATCGATAGACAATTGACCAACTGAAGACCCAAAAGGATTTTTAAGAATGAGTGGTGCAAAAGTCAGAATAATGGTTCGTTACATTGACGATGTTGCCGTAGCCAATTGTATGGACACGAAATTGAGCGACGAACTTGGAATTCAAGCTTGGGGTGAAGAATTGTACGCGCTTGTTGCCAGTCAAAGAGGCAAAAAGCTCGTCGTCAATTTCCAAAACGTGGTTTTCATGTCCAGTAGTGCGCTTCGTGTTCTTATTACGTTGAACAATAAAACGAAAAGCAAAGGGATATCCCTTGGTCTTTGCGGGATCAACGATAATATTATGGAAGCCTTCCGTATAACACGTCTTGATTCTCTTTTCGTGATTCGTAAAAACGAACTCGAAGCGGCCAAAGCTTTGAAGTAAAAGTTAGTTGTCTTTGCGATCAGGAACTTACTGTCGCAAGACAACTTTTTTTTGGACGCGGACACAACGTTTCGTTTGAGTGGTAGTAAAGCTTATAACATTGGTATCATGGTCGGGACGTGCAATGACTGAAGGTTGTATCTCTACAGAAACCTGGAAGCGCAAAGACGTTTTCCCAAGTATCTATGGTCGGGGTGCCGACTTGGTGGAAGATGTGCTTCAGGTAATGACTGCCAAGGAGTGGTCACAGCGTGACATATTTGCCGTCAATCTTGCCTTGGTCGAAGCGATTACCAACGCGATCGACCATGGTAATCAGTGCGATCCACAAAAGAATGTATTTGTTTCGTGTCAAATATCCAACAATCTCGTTAAGATGTCTGTTCGCGACGAAGGTTCCGGTTTCAGTAAAGATACGCTTCCTGATCCACGCAATGAAGAACGGCTGGATTTGCCTACGGGCCGTGGCGTGTTGCTCATCTATGGTTTTATGACCAAAGTCTGGTTCAATGATCCCGGAAACGAACTCTTCATGGAAAAAGTTCGTACCGAAGAAGCGTGAGCGCCGCAAAAGATATTTTCTTGCCGGATAGTGCCGATCTGAGAAAATCGACTCTTATTTCATTTGAAGGCAAAGGAGTAATCTATGAAAGTTACGGTATTCAGTACTCGCCCGTACGACAGGTTGTTTCTGGAGGAAGCCAACGATGGCCGTTTGACTTTTTCTTTTTATGACGCCCGGCTCGATCTATCGACGTGCGCCCTTGCCGAAGACTGTCCTGCCTTGTGCGCGTTCGTCAATGACGACTTGGGACCGGAAGTGCTGTTGCGACTTTTCAATGGGAAAACGCGCATGATCGCGCTTCGCTGTACCGGTTTCAATAATGTCGATTTCTATTCAGTGCGGAATTTGGAATTTACGGTTGCCCGGGTGCCCATTTATTCGCCGCCTTCCATTTCAGAATACACAATCGGTCTGATTTTGGCTCTTGCCCGAAAAATTTGCCGGGCCTGGCTTCGGACGCGGGAAGGAAATTTCTCGCTGGAAGGTCTGCTGGGATATAATATCTGCGACCGCAAAGCCGGAGTCTATGGTACCGGCCGCATTGGAGCCGGTGTGGCGAAAATACTTCGCTCCATGGACTGCGACGTTGTCGCTTGTGACCCATATGAAAACGAAGAATTGACAAAATTGGGTGTTCGGTATGTTTCGCAAGAGGAACTGTTTCGAACCTGCGATTTGATTACATTGCACTGTCCGCTCACGAAGGAAACGAAATATTTGATCGACGATCGCGCGATTGATCTTTTTCCCGACGGCACGATGCTGATCAATACGAGTCGTGGCGGTCTGGTTGATACGCGAGCGGTGATTCGCGGGCTGAAGTCCGGAAAAATTTCGGCTCTTGCTCTGGATGTTTACGAAGAAGAGTCGGAGTTCTTTTTTCAGGATTTCTCGGACCGCGTCATTCAGGACGATGTTCTGGCACGGATTCTTAATTTTCCCAATGTAATTGTAACAGGGCATCAGGCTTTCTTTACCCAGGAGGCGATGCGTGCCATCGCGCGTCAGACGGTCGATAATTTGCTTGCGTTCTCACGAGGCGAAACGCCCCAAGGTGTTGTGCCGTGGAAATCGGTTCTGGGCAATGCCGGGCAATAAGGGACTTGTCCAAGAGCGTGAACAAGGGGATTTTTTGGGAAATTTTCGCGTCCG
>JAQVID010000322.1 GCA_028695865.1 Thermoguttaceae bacterium
CTTGATGTCGTGGAAGATGGCAATTCTTTTGGCGAAAACGCGACCAAAAAAGCAACGCAGCAGGCCCGGTATTTAAATCGCTGGGTTCTTGCCGAAGACAGCGGTATTTCGGTTCCCGTACTCAACGGAGCGCCCGGAATATATTCCGCCCGCTTTTCGGGACCTGACGCGACCGACGAAAAAAACAATTTGCTCCTTCTGGAAAAACTTGCCGACTTTGCCGGTGAAAAGCGGACTGCGTTCTATACGTGTTATATGGTTCTGTCTGACCCCGAGGGGATTGTTCGTTTTGAATCAGAAGGTCGCTGCTACGGTCGTATTCTTACGTCGGCGCACGGACACAACGGATTCGGATACGATCCCTTGTTTGAAGTAGTTGAGTATCACAAGACGTTCGGAGAACTTGCCCCGGAAGTCAAGCGGGTTATCAGTCATCGAGCCCGGGCAGGACGGCAACTCATTCCGAAGTTGTTTGAATTGATTGATCATGGCGAACTGAAATCATAACGAGGAGCCAAAATGGAAGATTTGAAAAAGTACTGTTTGGAAATTGCACAACATGCAAAGGGAGCTTCGGCGCAATTGGCGGCGGTCAGCGGCGACATAAAGAATGCGTGGCTGGAATTGTGTGCCAATGAATTGTCCGCAAGAAAGGACGAAATTCTTCAGGCTAACGCGAAAGACCTGGAAGCTGCGCGGGAGAGCGGCCTGGCCCCGGCGATGATCGACCGACTTACGCTATCGGGGAAGACACTTGCTCAAATGGGTACGGCCTTGCGTGAAATCGCGATGTTTCCCGATCCCATTGGCAAGGTCATCGATTCGAACGTGCGTCCGTCGGGCCTCAATGTTCAAAAGGTTCGCGTTCCGTTGGGTGTCGTATTTTTTATTTATGAAGCGCGTCCGAATGTGACGACGGACGCGGCGGCGATTTGCGTCAAGAGTGGAAACGCGGTCATTTTGCGGGGCGGTAAAGAAGCGATTCATTCCAATCTGGCACTTGGTCGCGTTTTGGCCGACACGGCGAAACAGGCCGGATTACCCCAATACGCGGTGCAACTTCTTGAAACAAAAGACCGTCAGGCCATTGACGAATTTTTGCAGCTTCCTCAATATGTAAATGTTGCGATTCCACGTGGTGGCGAAGCACTCATTCGCCGTGTGACATCGCTTGCGCAAATGCCTGTTATCAAGCATTTTGCCGGAAACTGCCATGTTTATATTGATAAGGATGCCGATCCTGATATCGCCGAAAAAGTTTTAATCAATTCCAAATGTCAGCGTTTGGGTACATGCAATACAGCCGAATCGCTCGTGGTTCATCTGGATGTTGCCAAGAAATTGCTTCCGCGTCTGGTGAGCGCTCTTCGGGCCAAAGGC
The DNA here is from genome assembly GCA_028695865.1 of Thermoguttaceae bacterium. Taxonomy (GTDB): domain Bacteria; phylum Planctomycetota; class Planctomycetia; order Pirellulales; family Thermoguttaceae; genus JAUNBG01. The sequence goes on from JAQVID010000322.1 coordinate 1,381, forward strand.
GTAGAGGTCCGCGGCGATACCCGAACGTGTTCACTGATTCCCGATGTGATACAAGCGGAAGACGCCGACTTTTACAAGGAGTATCTTGCCGCGATCATTTCCGTTTGCATCGTGGATACGCTTGACGAAGCTATTGCACATATTAACGCGCACAGTTCAGGACATACCGAAGCGATTGTTTCGAAAAATATCAATGCCATTCAGCGGTTTACAACCTGCATCGACTCTTCCGCTGTTATGGTAAACGCGAGTACGCGACTCAATGACGGTGGAATTTTCGGGCTTGGAGCGGAGATCGGAATCAGTACCGACAAGTTTCATGCCCGAGGTCCTTGTGGAATTAACGAACTGACAAGTTACAAGTACATCGCTTATGGTGATGGTCATGTGAGATCATAAGTTTGTATTTATTATTTGGGGATACGATGTCCATGCCGGGTCGTGGTCAGCGGTCATACAGGTTAGCAGATGGGGTTATCAGTCAATACCGATATTCTTGTGATTGGGGGCGGCTTGGCCGGCCTTGCAGCCGCGCTGTCGGCCAAGGCGAATTGGCCAAGTGCCCGAGTGTGCCTGTGTGAAAAGAACGATCGGCCCGGTCGCAAATTTTTGCTTGCCGGCTCCGGTCAGTGTAATATTACGCACGCGGGGAACATACGCGATTTTTTCACGCGATACGGGGCGCACGGTCGATTTGTTCAGCCTGCCTTGCTTGAATATCCCAATACGGAACTTATTGAATTTATCGAAAGCAATGGAGTCCCGCTGGAGGAATGGGAAAACGGCAAAATATTCCCTGTCTCACGAAAAGGAATTGACATTCTTAATCTTTTTGTGAATCGCTGTCGTGAACTTGGAGTTCGATTCGTTCTTTCGAGTCCTGTTTCGCAGGTGAAATATGACGAATCGAAAACTTTTTTTGTTTCAACAGACACAGCCTGTTTTACGACTCAAAAACTGATCATGGCAACCGGGGGAATTTCGTACCCTCGAACAGGGAGTACCGGAGACGGCTTGACCTGGGCGAAGTCGCTTGGACACGCGATAACGCCGTTGTATCCGGGGCTTGCCGGCGTTCGTGTTAAAGAGTGGTGCTATGCGGACTGCGCCGGAATCAGTTTAAAAACTCCCCGATTAACCCTGTTTCGGAATAACGCGAAAATCGGGGTATTTGAAGGAGAAATTCTGCTTACGCACGAAGGTTTGTCCGGTCCCGGGATTTTGGATATAAGCCGGTATATTCGTGTGGGCGACCGTCTCGAATTAGCTCTGACCGAGCATGTTTTACTTGAAGAGCTTGACCAAATACTACTGGAACGTATCACGGAAAATCCGACGAAACAAATCTCTTCGATTATACGCGAGTTGGGGGTACCTGCCAGGCTTGGCCGTTCGATCTGCCAAAACAGTCAGGTATCGGAAACTCTGTGCGGAAGTGTATGTGATCGGGCTACGCGGCGCAAAATCGCTTCGTTGCTCGTTGCATGGCCGTGTGTGGTCAAGTCGTTGGAAGGATTCGACCGGGCCATGGTAACGGCCGGGGGTGTTGAGCTTTCCGGGGTTGACCGCAAAACGATGGAATCGCGGCACAAGTCTGGTTTGTTTTTTGCGGGCGAAGTTCTTGATATAGACGGCGACACGGGCGGATTCAATCTGCAATTCGCGTGGTCGTCGGGCATGCTCGCCGGCCGCGTGGCTGCCCAATCGCCAGACCACTGAGCCGCGTACTAACGATCATATTCGTTGTAACAGGCAAAGTCGCAAGGCATATAACATTTTGACTCTTGTAACAAACATCTATAACAAACGTGTGAAATTAAACATGTTTTTACCGGTCCGATGTGTTTATGGTACACATACCAGGGGGGGTTCCGTTCTGGCGGAAAAGGTGTAAAATAAAAAGGTTTGGCGGTACCGGCGCATCATATCAATACAGCGACGTCCGCCTGTCAGGTTCCCGGCTGATCACGGAGGTGATCGTCTGGAAAAAACGGTAATATTTCAGCAGCAGAGCGGATACGACAAGAATCATGGCCGACACAACTCCTTTGATCGATGATATTCCAAAACAATACGAACCGAATCAGACCCAGAATCGGTGTACAGAACTTTGGGAACAAGGTGAATATTTTCATTCGGCCCCGAATCCGGCCAAAAAACCTTTTACAATTGTTATCCCGCCGCCGAACGTAACCGGTGCGCTTCATTTGGGGCACGCTTTGAATAATACGCTTCAGGATATTCAAATACGAATGAAGCGTATGCAGGGTTATGAAACGCTTTGGCTTCCGGGAGTGGATCACGCGGGCATAGCGACCCAGGCGATAGTCGAGAAGCGTCTTCGGGAGCAGGAGAACAAAACGCGTCATGACATTGGTCGGGAAGCGTTGGTTGAACGAATTTGGGCTTGGAAAGAACAATATCAGACGCGAATTATCAAGCAGCTCAAGGCGATGGGTTGCAGTTGCGACTGGTCCCGGACGCGATTCACACTGGATGATGTGTGTGCCAAGGCCGTTCGATATTTTTTCTTTAAGTTGTTCGAAAACGATCTGGTCTATCGCGGCAAGCGTCTTGTCAATTGGGATACGCTTCTCCAAACGGCGGTCAGCGATGATGAAGTGAATCACGAGCCCATCGCGGGACATTTTTGGTATATTCATTATCCGGTCGTTGATCCCAAGCCGGGCGAACCCGAATTTGTGATGATCGCGACGACTCGACCGGAAACCATGTTGGGCGATACCGCGGTTGCGGTTCACCCTGATCCTGCCGGAGAGTTTGACCGGCTGGAAAAAGAACTGTTGTCGCAAATTGACGCGGTGTCTGACAAGGAAAAGGCCGAAAAACTTTCAGAACTCGACGCGCTGCGTCAGCGTCGTGAAGAGATGTTGCCTCTGCTGGTCAAGCTTTCTGAAATGGCCGCGGATGGTCGCAAGGTTCGTTTGCCGCTTTTAAATCGTGAAATTCCGCTTATTGGTGATGTTTGGGCCAAGCCGAATTTGGGTACCGGCTGCGTCAAGATTACTCCGGCGCACGACCCGAACGACTACGAAGTCGGTCGTCGTCAGAATTTGGAGATGATCAATCTGCTCAATCCCGACGCGACCTACAACAAGAACGCGGGACCTTACGCCGGATTGGCCATACCGGCTGTTCGGAAAGCCGTTTTAAAAGATTTGGAAGGGGAAGGACTTTTGGTAAAGGTTGAAGACCGCCAAATTGAAATTGCCGTTTCTGACCGTTCGAAAACATTCATCGAACCGTATCTGAATGATCAGTGGTTTGTGAAGATGGACAGTCTTGCCCAAACGGCGATGGACGCGGTGACCAACGAAGATGTTCATATTCATCCGTCGCGGTACGCCAAAGGTTATTTGGACTGGTTGAGCGAGAAGCGCGACTGGCCGATTGGTCGTCAGTTGTGGTGGGGGCACCGGATTCCGATTTGGTATTGTGAAGGAGCCGACGAGGAAGAACTCAAGGCAGCCTTCGCCGGACGCAGTGACATTGCGTGGCGTTGGGATACGGAACATGAGCAATGGTGGATTTGTTCCCAAACGGAGAACCTGCCTGTGGACGCGGTCCCGGGCAGAACAC
>JAQVID010000323.1 GCA_028695865.1 Thermoguttaceae bacterium
GACGCCGAAGTCTTCGGGAGGCGCCCCGGGCGGGAAAACTTCTGGCAGTGGAAAAGGGCCGAAGAGACGGTTCAGTGTCGGGACGGTATTAAACGAAGGGGCGGCCAACGAAATGTCGAAAGGGGCGACGCTTTCCCCGGAGGAGCTGAAAGCCAAAGCCGGAGAGGCGCTTGAGGAAGCCCGTCGCATGGTCAAAAAGAAAAATTGGTCGCAGGGGTATCAATCGGCGTCTGTGTGTTACGAATTTCTTATGCGTCTTCCTGCCGGTGCGGAGAACGCGGATGTGACCGCCTTAAAGGAGGAATGCACGCGACTTTTGAAGAATTGTTCGACGCACCTGGACACGAAATTACCTTCGGGAGACGATAAGGCAATTGTGATCGAATGAGGCCGGAGGGCAGGTATACGGCCAAGGCTTTGTTTTCCCGATTTGCTCCCTGTTTTTTTTTGGGGGGGGGGGGGGGGTGAGCAGCGACCTTTGCCCCGTACCGTGCGAAAATTCGTGTGGAACGAGCATAACGAGTATCATAAAAGTGAGTTGCCTGACAAACAGAAAAACTCGATAAAGGAACAAAATGGCGAAACTTCAACACACTCTTCTTCGGAATATTATTTGTCCCCACTGTTGGCATACGTTCGAGCCGGCCAAGACGCTTTGGGTTTCGGCTTCCACTGAATTGTTGGGCGACTTCAGGCTCGGCGAGAGGGAGCAGCAGCGTTTTCTTCCCACGCGGTTCGATGCCCGAGGGTACGCGGTCGATCGCAAAGGCGTTGCCTGTCGCGCGATAGCCTGTCCGTTTTGTCATTTGGAGATTCCGCGTTCGCTGTTGGAAATGCCGCCGTATTTCATTTCGATCGTAGGAGCACCGGCGTCGGGCAAGTCGTACTTTTTAACGTCCATGACCTGGCGACTTGAGAAAATCCTTCCGCGGCATTTTCTGACCAGTTTCTCTGTACCGGACCCGCAAATGAATTATCGTTTGCACGAATATGAATCGGTGCAATTTCTTAACGAAGACGAAAATCAAATTGTCAAGATCAATAAAACGGAAGAGCAAGGTGATCTTTACAATACGGTTCTCATAGGCGATCAAACAGTAACCTATCCGCAGCCGTTTTTATTTTCGCTGTCGTTGCTTCCGGGTCATATCAATGACGCGAACGCGGACAAATTTGCCATGTCGCTTTGTTTGTACGACAACGCGGGCGAAAGTTATTTACCGACGAAAGCGGCCGACAGTTCCTTATTGCCTGTTACGCGGCATTTGGCCAAGAGCAATTGTATTTTCTTCCTTTTCGATCCGATTCAGGACACGCGTTTTCGGGCTTTGTGCCGAGGGGGTTCCCGTGACCCGCAATTGAATTCCGATTTTGCCGAGGCAGGACGCCGTTCACCGATGCGGCAGGAAATGGTACTGGCCGAAATGATCAAACGAACGAGGACATATCGTCAACTGCAAACCAATCACCGGCTTCATGTTCCCGTCGTTGTGGTCGTAACGAAGCTCGACGCCTGGCAACACTTGCTCCCGGAATCGAACTTAAAAGAACCGTGGCATCTGGCCCACAATTCGTCTTCTTCCGTGTTTCTTATGCGAAGCATTCGGGAAGTCAGCGAAGTGGTGCGGAAACTCCTCATGGACGTCACGCCTGAAGTTATTTCGATGGTCGAACAGTTTGCGTCTGATGTCGTTTATGTTCCGGTCAGTGCCACGGGCGGATCACCGCAGGTTGATGCACAAACAGGCACGGTCGGATTTCGTTCCAAAGATATTAACCCGATTTGGGTTGAGGTACCCATGTTGTACGCTTTGGCCCGATCAACACAAGGTATTATTCCGTTCATTGAATAATTAACAAGCAACTCCTGTCAATAAAGGTCAAAGCGGTATGGCACTGGAACTTGTTTACACGTCGGCGCCTCAGGGAATCAAAGCAGGGACACGCGGCTTTTGTACGGTCGCTTGTACTCGCGGAGTTCCTGCGCCTTTGGCGGCCACGCTTGAATCGCTTAGTGCCTATCGACATCTGTATCCGCCGCAAGACCCCAACGCGTCGCTCAATCCGGTCAACTATTCGCATTTGTATCTTGTTTCCGGTGGTATTCCCTTGCATATTCTTTCGCGGATTGCCGATGCCGGCTGGGACTATTCCCGGCGAACGAACAAGATTGCTCATCATTTTGTTTTGTCGTCGAAAGACCTGGTGCTCGGAGGTCCGGCTCCTTTGTTTACTTCGCCCGGGCTGTTTCGTGACCAGTGGAAAGAAGACCCTGCGTTCTTTCCCAATCCGCGAGAACTCTATGGTTCGACACGTGTGCCCGGGGTATGTCGGCATTGGGAAGAACTGCTTGGCGATCCCGGTTGGGGAGGGGTTGTCGCTTCGTCGGTGGAGTTGCAGCGGCCTGTTTGTCTTGTTTTTCGTCCGGGTCAGAATCTCCTTCCTCTGTTTGACGAGGCAATTGCCCTGCTCCCTGAAAAAGAGCGATGGAACGCGACGTTTTCGTCTTATTATACGCGTATTCCGCCCGGGATTCAGTGTTCGTGGAAGGCCGTTCTCCACAATACGATAGACGAAGGGGCCGTGCGCGCCATCCCGGGTACAATCGTAGTTGATTTAACCACACCAGGTCCGGTGCCGTCCAACTTGCTGACAGAGCAGAAGACCGCTTTTTATGTCAAGCTTTCCCGGGAAGGTGTTCACGATTCGCCTCCGTCGCAATTGCGAACGCTTGAACCGGCGGTGCCTGATCCAGGGAGTCTCGGCGGGCCAAATTCGTTTGCGGTTCCGATTACGACCGTTGCGATGCCGGAACTTCGAGTACAGAACATGCCGACCCCGACCCCATTGCGATCGCAGGGCATTTACGATATTGATTCTCCCGAAAACAGACTGTTTTTGCTCGAACATACGGAATACACCGGGACCAAACGCAAAAAGTCGTTCTGGCTCCCTGTTTTGATGATTATTGCCGGATTGGCGGTTTGTTTGGCCGTGGTCTGTGTTGTTTGGTATTTGGTGCGGCAAATGCAGTCAGACTTGGCGCCGGGGAGCGTTGAAAAGACGCCGCCCGTGGCAAGTACCAAGGTCGCACCCCCTGGCGGGAAAAGGCAGGACAGGGCGGCAGAGCCGGTCGAAGCTTCCGGTACCCAAAAGAAAGAAGACAAACCCGGGGCACCAGGCCAAAGTGAGAAGCAAAACGAGGTGGAATTCTCCACGCCTCCCTCCCCGGCCTTGCCCGCGGAAAAGAAATCAAACGCGGCGCCGGCAGTGCCTGCGGCTCCGGCAGCGGCTCCGGCAGCGGCTCCGGCTCCGGTGCAGCCTGCGACTCCGGCTGTGCCTGCGCCGATTTCCGAAAAAGAGTCAAAACAGAAAGAGTTTGAAACAAAAGCGAAGAAGTTTTTTGCCCGATTGGCGAAAGTTCGTTTTGGCGTGCCGGGCGACCCTGATTATGGAAAATCGCATGATACAGGTATGGAAGGTGTGAAGCGTGAGGAGAACGAGAATGGCCGCTTTTGGACAGACCATTCCGATGAAATGAAAGAGTTGTGTCGCTTCCTGTCGACGTATTGCAAAGAGAACGGTCTGTGTCTGAAGCTGGAACTGATTCCGTTTATCAGAACAAGCCAGACGCAGGATTGGAAAAAGCTTTGTATGGTCGCGACGGCCAAGCCTGACAAGTCCGGTTTCGACGATTTGTTCATGCCTTGGAATTTTGAGCGTGACGGCAGTATGTATAGCGCTTATGCATTGTATGCTGAAATGGGGGCAGACGGAATAACGATAGCGCAAGGCGCCTATGGCGTTAGCAAAGAAGGTTCATCGCTTTACAGCACCAAGAAGAAAAAGTTGGAGACGCCTTATGATCCGTATTTGCAATTCGCCCTGTTTTCACTGATACGCTGGAGCTTTGTCGCGGATTCAAAATCGGCGGACAAGAACAAGTCGGGCAAAGTTGAGGCCAAGGCAAAGGAACTGTTTGGCCAATGGAACCAATTGAATCAAGTAGTCCAAACGGGCGAGAGTCTTGCTTTTAAAGTCGACAAGCCGGCTGCCCCTCCCGTGGTTCTGGCTGGATTTATCGACTTGTTCAGGAAAATTGAAAAGAAGTCCGGGGTTTCTCATATGTACCCTGAGAATACGATTTTTCACGAGAAATGGCGATCTTGCGACGTGAACGCAATGGTACCTGTTGATTGGATGGAAATAGACTATATCGTTTTGCCCGAGACTTTTGGCGCGCATTTGAAGCCTGAAAAGAAAGACAATTCATGGCGGTTGACATTTGTTGATGATATCCCTTCCGGTTTTAAACCCAAAAAGCCGGAGTATAAAAATGTTATTCAAAAAGTATATCTTGGGATATCAAAAGCAACAACAGATAAACCCAAAAAAATGGAAGGGCTCCCCTCTATGGTGTTGACAAGAGTATCGGACTTTACTGGTTTAATCGAGGTAAAGTCATGGTGTTTGGCTGTTGAAAAGAATCTGTTTGAACAAGCCAAGGAAAGACGTCTAAAATCAGTCAAGAAGAAGGTGCTTTCAGAAAAGGATTTAACGGAATTACGGGAAAAAGTCCTTGAGGACAAACCCTGGCTTGCCAACCTGAAAAAATTTTTCGATATGCCCCCTAATAATAATGAAGCGCGAACCGATTGCAAACTGGAATTCCAAATACGCCTGAAGTATTTCGATGACAAGTATAAACAGCGGTGGGAAGAATTGAGGAGTCAATTTGGAAAGGATTACCCGGGCCAGACGCTTCCGGATGGCATAGTACTTTTTGAGAGCAAAGGTTATTCGGCAAGCAAGTCCCGAAGGTCAGGCCCGTCGAAAGGAACTCAACCGCAGCCCGGTAAAGAGCAAGAACAGGAACAGGAAAATTTCTGAACGGTCCCGTTTTCCTCAAGTAAACGGGAAGGAATCAGGAAGATGAAGAATCGATAGTAAAAAGAAGAATCGATAGTAAAAAGTTGAAC
>JAQVID010000324.1 GCA_028695865.1 Thermoguttaceae bacterium
AGTCCCCAATGTATCGGAAGCACAAATATCACAAAATTCCACGCAAGCACAGGAAGACACCGAAGCACAGGAAGACACCGAAGCACAGGAAGATACCGGAGACACGCAAGCATACGAATTGGCGGCTCCCAAACCATCGCCATGCCAGTCCATCCTTGCCGGATTGTTGTGCTACAATTTACAAGGGGATTCACACCTTAACGCCGTTTACCAATTTAGTATTTCGCCGTGGTCGATTCCGCAGTTGTTCTGGTCCGATTTTGGCGGAAGAATTTTCCCGGGCAACACCTACTGGTTTTCCGGTTTTCCCAATGATCGCGAGTGGTCCCCCACATTATATATGGGCGTTATCACAATCGTTCTGGCGATTGGTTTATTTCGGTTGCGCAGTCGCAACAAACCTGGAACCAGGTTTCGGAACAAACATCATTTCGCGCTCAAACAAACGGTTCGTCTTTGGGCAAGCTGGTCTGCTCTGCTTGCATTATTGGCCGGATTGGGCGGCTATTGCGGCTTTTGGACCATTCGCGCTTTGCTCTGCCTGTGCGGTCTGGACCTTACACTCCAATTCAATTCATGCGACCCGGTGGGCGGAGTCTATTGGTTGATGAACGTCTTCCTTCCCGGATTTGTCTCTTTTCGATATCCGGCGAAAGTCTATGTGGTGGGAGTTCTCGCCTTGGCCGTACTGGCCGCCCTGTGTTGGGATTGCGGCCGCCGAAGTCGCCGTGTGCAACTTATACTGCAAAGTCTTATCATTGTCACAGGAGTCGGCCTGATTATTCTGTTCTGGAAAGGGTCCGAAATCTTCTACTTGGATTATGTCATCACCAATAATTTTTTTGGTCCATACGATCCACAGCGAGCATGGAGCGTGACGGTACGATGTTTGATCAGAACAGAAATTGTACTTCTAATATGCTATGTATTTCTCTTTGTACGGCATTTCCGCGTTTTTTTGCGGAGATGCCTGCGCAATCGCAAACTCTCCTGTGCCAGGACCATAACTTGCATGATACTCTTGCTTGTCTCTCTGGATCTACTGACCGCCAATCGTTCCATTGTTTCAACTGTCCCGCAACAAGTTTTTCGCGTTCGATCGACTTATGTTGACGCGATACGAAGACTTCACAAGGAGCATTATCCCGACGCGCTTGCTCCGCCAAGGTTCTTTCATGCTACCGATTGGATTCCGGGAGAATTTTTGCACACGGCTTCAGACAAGCGTTTCGCCGAGCGTTTCTACTGGGAAAACGCAACGCTTGCCCCCAAAATGCACCTGTTACACAAACTGAACAGCGTTGTTTCTCCCGGTACCATGTACTATGGTGCTTATGCTCCCATTGCGAGTTATTTCGGTACCGCCATGTCGAAAGCAGATGCTTCCGACTTGTCCGCGTTTCTCGATACCCCCTATTGGCTTCTGCCTTCTGATTGCGATATGCAGACGACGTTCAAAGTCGCGCCCAATCCGAAGAAGGTCACGCGTCTTTACTCGACCAGAGACACATCCATAAAAGATTTTGCGTCGTTGCGACTTCCTGTTGATTCGTCATTCTGGTTTTTCAAAGAAAAAACCTCGCGTTTTAAAATCTTCCACGGCTGTGACGACTTGCATATTCCACATGCAAATGTCGTCTACTTTTTGACCGAGCTGAACGGAAAAGAAAACCCCTTGCCCGGAGAATATGCCCGGTTCACTTCTTATCGCGCCAATCGGATTGAATTTGAGGCCAGGCTCAACGCCTCAGGAGTCCTTCTGTTGGCCGAACAGTATGACAAGGATTGGCACGCGAGGATATGTCCCGCGGAGCCGTCTGATTCATCCAAAACAGGCCCGCTTGAAATCATGCAGTGCTTCGGCTTTATGCGCGGCGTTTCGCTTCCGGCCGGAACTTGGCGGATTACCATGGAATATAAGCCTGTTACATTTTATCAAGGCGCGATAATCAGTGCCGTTGCCTGGCTTGCTCTGTTGGCCCTTGGTATGACAATCCTGTTGCGACATCGCCGATCGGGTGATGACAGAAACGAGTGATTTTGCGAGCACTCCTTGTGCAACCGTAAAACGATTCCACGAAGAATTCGCTCAATAAATAAAGACGTGTCGCAAACATTGTGCACGGGCATTTATCGCGGCGTCCGCAAAAATCAGGAGTACTGGAACAGGCTCCAGCATTCCAAAAATTCGCGTTGCCGCGTTCCATTGCCGCAACTTGTTCTACTCACTGACCGGCCAGGCGTTTGGCTTTTTTTACGAGCGAAACATATTCGTTTCGGGCCGCGTCGGGAGTTTCGCTCATATTACCGGCTAGCGAAAGTATCATCTCATACGAACCATTGCCCGCGTATTGGCTGTCGCGAAGGAGCATTCCGAACAAGGCGACCGAGGCGGCAAAGTTAAAATCGGCAGTCGGCCCGACTTTTTTGGCCTTATCGAATACAACGGGAAACGTCATCAGTTCGCTCTTGTCGCCATCGGGCTTTTTGTAACGAAGCTTAACGAACATGAGCTCGGAACCAAGCTCTTTTTGAGAGACGGCTTCCGACTTGTCGCCGGCTTTTTTGACAACCTTATCCGTCTTATCTACTTTTGCGTCTTTGGGTTCTTCCTTGGCGTCTGTTGCATACCGCGACTTATCGACTCGTTTGAGCCAGGGAGACTCCGCGCCAACAGGGACGATTTCATAAAGAGCCGTAACGTTGTGACCTGCTCCAATTTCGCCGGCGTCTTTGCGATCATTATTGAAGTCTTCCGTCGCCAGTTTACGATCCTCATAACCAATCAGACGCCAGGCGGCTACCCGGGAAGGATTGAAATCAATCTGGATTTTAACGTCTTTGGCAATCGTTATGAGTGTTCCGGTCAAACCGTCGACGAGAAGTCGCCGCGCTTCGGCCATATCGTCAATATAACCGTAGTTACCGTTACCGCGATTGGAAAGTATTGCCAGTCGGTCGTCTTTATAGTTGCCCATTCCGAATCCAAGAATCGAAAGGAATACACCCGACTTTGCTTTTTGAGCGATCATGTTTTCAAGCTCTTTATTATTGGTCGTACCAACGTTGAAATCTCCGTCCGTACAAAGAATAACGCGGTTGACACTCTCCTTGTTGAACTGTGCTTTGGCAATGTCGTAAGCGGTACGAATACCGTCGGCGCCTGCCGTGGAACCGCCCGCGTTGAGCTGGTCGATACTGCGAAGAATCGTTTCGGATTGATCTCCTTTTGTCGTCTTGAGGTGAACATGGGACGAACCGGCATAGGTTACAATAGCAACCTGATCGCGCTGGTCAAGTTGATTGACAAGTTCTTCAAAAGCCCGTTTGACCAGCGGCAGTTTGTTCGCGCTGCTCATGGAGCCGGAGACGTCAATCAAAAAGACGAGATTGAGTGGCGGACGTTTGGCTTTGGGAATTTCTTTTCCTTTAATCGCGATACGGGCAAGCAGGTGCGACGATTCCCACGGGCACGGCTCAACCTCCACTTGCGAAGCGAATGGCTCTTTCGCGTCCGACTTGGGAGGAGCGTAATCATATTTGAAATAATTGACAAGTTCCTCAATTTTGACCGCCGGAGCCGGAGGCAATTGTCCCATATCGAGGAATCGGCGAACATTCGAATAAGACGCTGTATCAACGTCTATCGAAAAGGTCGAAAACGTCTCGTCTTTCGTCAGCGTAAATTCGTTTTCTTTGATTGCCGAATAACCTTCACCACCGTCCCTGTTTCGTTTGCCTTTAGGGTCAGGTTGAATCATTGATTCACGATCAGCGAGAACCGCCTGGCCCTCTTCCTGCTCCTGGAGAATAACCCGGGGGGTGACCATCATCTGTATCTGTGGAGCACTGTTCATTCCGTCCGCACCACCGGCAAGCAAGTCCCGGTCTTGACGGGATTTCGGTGCTTCCGCCGAATACGAGGGTCCCCTTTGACGCAGAACGGGCGCGGACGACGTGTTGGATTCGTACATTTCTTTACTGACAACATAGCCTGTGCCTTGCCGCATCTTTGCTTTCCCGGCGACAAGTCCTCTTTGGCCGGCGGACGCGGGAGCCGCAGCCGGTACAGGCGCACTTGGAACCATCGGTGCTTCATCCGACTTCGCGTTCACCGCGACACGGGCTTTTCTTTCCGACACGGGTTTTGACACTGCAGCCGGAGGAGCCTCACGGCGAAAAGAGTCACCTTGCGCATTTGCCTTTTGCGTCTCCTTTTTAACACCAGAGAGCGGAAGTTGCCCTGCGGCTTCGCTTTTGTGAAGCTCAGATACTTCCAAGGCTGGTTCAGAAGGGGATAAGGTTTTCTGAACATCGCCGTTTGCGATGGTTTGAGCGTCTGCCGGAGTTGCGGTCGGTTCCTGAATGACGTTGCTTCCTTGAGTAAACGGCGAGTTGCGCCGTACAACGTCGTGACCATGCTTGGAAGCGCCACAGCCAAATTGTCCTGATTTCAACCCGTTTCCGGAATACGAAACCGAAAGGGCAATAAGCAGCGAGGCGGCAGTAAGCGCCAGAACGATTCGAAACATCGGATTACGAAGATCGGCGCCGGCCTTTTGCGTTTTTGCTTCAGCGATCACAGCAGAATCAGCCTGCTCACCAGACGTTTCATCAGTCGAAACAGCCACAGAGCCGGGCATGATCGGTTCATTTTGCAACGATTGTCGCACCAGGTCAATTGTTTCTTTCATGGCGTCCTGCTCGGCCTGAATTTCGGGATGGTCTTTCATGATGTGTTCCCATTCGGCCTTTTCGGACGGATCAAGTTCGTCGAGCAAATACGCGCTCATGCGCGGATCATCGCTCAAGTTTTTGGTCGTATCGCATGCGGAGACCATATCGTTCTTGTCGTTCTTGCCGTTCTTGTCGTTCTTGCCGTTCTTGCCGTTCTTGTCAAGTTTTTCATCGTGTGTCATTGGTTTCACCTGTCGTTCTTTCCGGTTGAAGCGGCCATTTTGCCGCGAAGCTCTGTCAG
>JAQVID010000325.1 GCA_028695865.1 Thermoguttaceae bacterium
ACGCTGGACTCGATGATGTCGGAGGAACTCTATTCCGGTCCCCGTCTTGTCTGTCCGACGGTGTTTCCTTCAAGTCGCAGGATTGCATGCGAAAAGAAACCGTATTACAACGCCATAGCCAGGGACGGGGGGCATGTCGTCATTAAGGTTTATGACGACGGACGCAGGTATAAAATATATTATTTGACCGCGAACGACGAAAGTATGAGGATCAAAAATGTCTACGGACCATTTGATTCACACAAGTCGCAGGGGTAAATGTTCTTGAGTTTTTGAGGTTGGAGTACCCCTTCCTTGAGTATCTGACAGCCGTCAGTTTTCGGTCGATTGCAATATGTACCCTTTGAAAGCAGTGATTATGAAGATGACAAAAACCGGACGTGCCGTAAAATTGTTAGTTCTTCTTGTGTTAGTTGCGACAAATTGTTGGTTCTGCAATCCGATATATTCCGATCACGAGAGAAAATCGTATGAGTTTAATATTACAGAGTACGGAGCGATTGGCGACGGCAAAACGCTTAATACGAAGGCCATTCAACAGACTCTGGACGCGTGCGCGAAAAACGGAGGCGGAACGGTCGTTATTCCTCCGGGCACGTTCGTCTCGGGAACGATCTTTCTTAAAAACAACACGGAACTGCGACTTGCTCCCGGGGCGATTCTCAAGGCGAGTACTCATCGGGATGACTATTGTAAGCTCGACGCTTATCCGCAGAATTTCGAAGCCTTGAACGAAGGTTGGGGTGCCTCGCATCTGATCGTTGGCGTGAACGTCAAAAAGGTCTCGATTACAGGAGAAGGAACTATCGACGGTTCGGCGGATGCTTTTCTTGGCGATCCGGTTCCAGCCCCCCAAGGCGCGACCGACTGGCGTTTCGGTTTTTCCTTTACCAAGGGGCTGGTTCCCAATAAGGTTCCGGAAACGATGCGTCACTTGCTTCGTCCCGGGCAGTTGATCGTTTTTTGCGAATCGGAATCGGTTCGAATACGAAATATTTCCGTGCGGAACATTCCGAGTTGGGGGTGTTATCTCTACGGTTGTAACGATGTGTTCGTTACAGGGCTTAAGGTGGACAATCCACCGACCATTGCCAATTCGGATGGTCTGGACATCGACTCATGTCGAAATGTCGTTGTTTCGGACTGCCGCATTATCACGGCTGACGACGCGATTGCCGTTCGCGGCGCTCCTTCGCACCTGCTTAATAAGGATCGCGCATGTGAGCATATTGTCATTACAAATTGTGTTCTTTCGTCGTCGTCAAGCGTCTTTCGAATCGGAGTTGGCAACGGGGCGATTCGTGATGTCAATATTTCCAATATAATCATTCTGACGGGCGGAAACGGTTTTCATTTTCAATCGTCATACAGCCAGAAAGATATTCGCGGAGTGAATATCTCCCGGGTACGATGCAGTAACATCAATATGCGGAAAGTCTCCTATCCGATTCGGATTCAGCCGGGAACGAAATCGGCTTCGGCCGCGATGGACGATATCGTATTCGACGGTATCTACGCGGAGTATTATCTGGGGGTCGTCGTGACCGGTAACGAAAACACGGCACCCAAACGCATAACGATTCGCAATTCGGAATTTGTGGCCATTGACAATCCGATTCGGATGAGACGTTTTCCCGAATCCTATTTTAAGGTGTCCGATGGAGCGACTGTCCGTTTTGAAAATGTCTCGCTCCGTTGGGATAATGTAAAGCATTGGAAAAACGCGTTCGACTTCGCGACGGCCGCATCGGTCAAAACGTTTCATTGCGATTGGCCCGAACCGACTCAAGAGAGTACAAGAGAATAAATGACGCGACCGTTCACATTTCTCATCATTTATAGTTTTAACGGAAGATAAAGAAAAATGAATATCAATTACACGAGACGCCGTTTTATAGGCAATTTGGGAATGCTTGGACTTGTTTCCTTTCAGCTTACCCCGATTGACTCTCTGGTGCCTGTTGCTTTTAGCCAGGAGGCATCGATTGCTTCTTCCGCCGGCTCCCCGCCCGTTCCGGCTGTTGCCAACCCGGGAGTGTGGTCGTTCAGTTTGCAGCCGCCTGTCAATATTATTCTCACCAGTGATGAACAGCTTGTAAATCTTTGTAAGCCCGATCAGGAGATCGATCTCAGTGTAAGCCCCAAGAAGCGAATAACGACCCTTCGCAAAATCTGTGAAGAGACTCAAAAAGCAAACGGCAAAACAATCGCGATTTTCTTTGACGCGTTTTTTCGGAAATACAGACCGGACCAGAACAATAAGCCCCGCCAGTTCCGTCCGGACAGCCAACAGTACATTGAGTATCTTGCCGGGGTCAGTAAATTCGCCGCGTCCTACGGAATCGGTTTGGAATTGAGTCTTCTCACTCCGTTGGAATTGGGCGACAGTTTCAAGGCACGGACGGACCAGAGCGGCCGATGGGTCCAGTATCGCGAGGGGTATCGTGAAAAAGGAACTGGTCGCTTTTGTGTTTCACTTTGGGAGCAGACCCGGTGGAAAAACAACAAAGGAACCATTGATGTTCGGCAGGATAGTGTTCGGGTCTTTGCGTTTTGTGAACAGCGGCGTCTGGGAACGACAAATTTTCATGTCGTCAACGAAAATGAAATAATAGAACTGCCCGGACCGTTCGAGATTACGCGTGAACAGGAAGGTCCCGCCCAGCAGCGTCGCATGACTGTTATGGGAAGCGGTAACGAGGGAATTGGCGGCGAGAAACTCCACAACGGTTTTAACGCCGTTATGGTCGTCGTTTCCTATCAGACGCCTGAACTGGATTATTTCAGTCCGGAAGCCCGCCCTTTTTTGGAAGAGTTGGTCAAAAAATACCACGAAGCAGGGATCAATCTCAACGCGCTCTATTCCGACGAGGTTCATATTCAGCAGGACAGCGACTATTTCGGTCACCACGACAACGGTGAGTTTACGTTTCGATATTTAACGAAAAATATGCAGAAGGAGTTCGCCCAAAAATTCGGTCGGAAATATCTTGATTTCGAAAAGTATCTGGTTTATTTTTTGTTCGGACAGCATGACTGGCAGACGACGGTAACGGCAAAACTCGATGCGCAACATATTTTTTCACCAGACCGTTTGGGGGTGCAAAAGGCGAATCTTCTTCGTCGTCGCTATTACGATCTTCTTCATGATCAGGTCGTCCGACTTTTTTCCGGTGCCAAGCGATATGCGGAATCTTTGTATGGCAAAAAGCTTTTGGCCCGAAATCATTCGACTTGGGCACAAAGTCCGACAATCGATTATTGGACCAATCGTAACAACGCGTTTAAATATGAATACACCCCTGACTTCGTTTGGTCGAATACGGTGCAGCAGGCGGCGGCCGCGTGCGACGATTCCTTTCGATGGAACGATTTTTTGACGGGGGGCGGTAATGACTACGCCGAAGGGGGCTGGGCAGACCGGGATTATTACGGTCAGGCAATGGCGTCGTCAACGGGTTCTCTCAACGATTGGCCCAACGCTTATGTCGCGGCCTGGGGCCAGCCGTTGGATTCCCGAATCCGTTATTCGGAAATCCGGGCCGTTTATGGCAACGCGACCAAGGGGCCCATGAAAGCGATCGAAGAAGCGCAGCATCGCTGTATTGAAGTCCTTATGCTCTATCCAATTTCTTTGGTCGCCTGTACGGAACGCTTTGGGTCCTGGATGGTTCTTTACGGGTATGCCAATTACATTACCGCGGAACGACTCCTGATGTATGGCAAAGTCAACGACGATGGAACCGTCACCGTTCGGGGGCGGACGTACAGCACGATCTGCGCCTTGTATGAACCACTGCCTCCTGTCGGACTTTTACCTTTTCTCGAAAATTTTGCGGCCAAGGGCGGAAAAATCGTCTGGTCCGGACCGCCCGCCCAGTTGGACGGCGAAGGAAACGACGTCTTGAACCGTTGGTGCAGTCTCTTCGGCATTGAAAAATTGAATGACGGTCTGGACGGAGTATCCGCGCCGGGCAGAAAAATAGACTTTTACGGAACGCTCAAAGGTGTTCCGTCTCAAGATATTCTTACCGACTTTCCAATTGATCGCATTTATCCGGCGGAAATATCAAAAACGGCCAAGGTCAAACCGAAAGTGATAGCCTTGTGTGGAGATAATATTGTCGGACTTCGGAATAAAAATCTTCTTTGGCTTGGTTTCCGCCCTCGTGATGATCAGGCCGCTTCCCTCGGGTATGAAACGCGAACATGGTATGAAGTTCTGTTTCGAATGAACGCGTATCCGTCGACGAAAAATTGGGGACGTGATAACGATAATCCTGTTTGCGTTTCCCGAACGACTCGCTATTTGGCCACCGCGTTTCCCAATGGAACGATTGCCTTGACCGTTCATTATTCGCGGCATGTGGAAACATGGGCCAACGATATCAGTCGCAACGCAGAATCGGATAAAAAATTGCTTGAACGTAACCCGATCCCTTCCACGGAGATTAGGTTGGAAAAGTTCAAGATTGCGGGCCATGAAATCGGATATGCAGGAAGCCGCATGGTTGCCTGGCGCTTGGACAAGGACAATCGACTCATTGCTTTCTATGGCAAGAGGACAAAGTCCATCGAGATTGACGGGAAGGTTTTTGTCTTTTGCGATGAACCACTCATCGAAATTGCCTGGGCTCCGGTTGCGAAGGAACGGAGGGTTCCGCGCGGGGCTGTCCTTGAAATCTGGACTTCCAATCAGGCCCATGTTCACATTCCACTGTACGACCCCGGCTGGAAGAAAGTTCGGGTTTTTGAACGTACCGACGAGGGTATATGTACGCAGGAACTCAAAAATTCCATTAGTGACGGTTGTCTGGAATTTTGCTCGCTGAAAAAATATACCGGTTATTTCGTCACGCTTGAATGACAGGAGCGGATTGTTTTTTCGACGAAACAAGCGTTCACAGGCACTGTTGTCGATCTCCAAACGACCGCCTTCGCAATCTTGAACGAAGCAACGCCCCGTGATTCA
>JAQVID010000326.1 GCA_028695865.1 Thermoguttaceae bacterium
GTAAATAAAATGGGCGGTAACATACCGTACCATGGGCGTCATTCAAGCCGTTGAGCGAGAGTCCGACGCAAGGAACAGCCGTGTTGGCCGTTGTTGAAACGTTGCCGACACGGTTTTTTCGTATTCTTTTGTGTGTTGTACTCTTTCCGTTTTTTGTGTTAAAGTTTCGCATTGTGTGGTGTGATGTTCCCCATATTTCCCGCGGTTAAACGGGGGAAACACTTGGAGCACATGACGTCCGCAAACGCATCAATTCATTCTTTCTTTACCATGGAGTTCGTCCGATGAAAAAAAATCAAAAAGTTTTTTGGGCTGTCCTTGCTCTTGCTTTGATCTTCTGTTGCCAAGCGGTTCAAGCCGAAGTCAAGATGCCTGCCGTTTTCGCTTCACACATGGTGCTTCAGCGAGACCTTGATACACCCATTTGGGGCTGGGCCGCAGCAACAGAAACGGTAACCATTACGGTTGCCGGACAAACGAAAAAAGCGACCGCCGAAGCCGATGGCAAATGGTTCGTTCGACTTGATCCGGTCAAAGCAGGTGGTCCATACACCATGACCGTTACAGGAACGAAAAACAAAATTGTATTTGACGATGTGCTTTTTGGCGATGTCTGGCTTTGCAGTGGTCAATCGAATATGGGCTTTACGGTCAATCGTTCCGTGAACGCCGAAAAAGAGATTGCCGCCGCGAATTTCCCCAATATCCGATTATTGCGTATTCAGACGACCTCAAAGGCGTTGCCGCAAACCGATGTCCAGGTTACCCCTTGGGCGGCATGTACTCCCAAGAACGTTCCGTCTTTTACCGCCGTGGGTTTCTACTTCGGGCGAAAGCTTTATCAGGAACTGAATATTCCAATCGGTCTGATAAACTGCTCCTGGGGAGGTTCAACTTGTGAAGCCTGGGTCAATGAAAAAGTCCTTGCCGGTTATCCCGACTTGGCTCCCCTGGTCGATCCCAAACAAATCGACAAGACCAAACCTCACAAAAAAGCAACTTATTTATATAACGGCATGATTGTCCCGATCCGTCCATTTGGAATCAAAGGCGTTATTTGGTACCAAGGCGAATCCAACGCCGGTCGCGCCGCTCAGCACGACATTATGTTTCCTGTCATGATTCAAAATTGGCGGGACGAATGGCAGCAAGGCGATTTTCCTTTCTACTTCGTCCAGCTTGCCAACTACATGAAGATTAAGGACGCGCCGGGCGACAGTGCCTGGGCCGAACTTAGGGAATCCCAAAGCAGAGCACTTGCCTGCCGCAATACCGGCGAGGCGGTGACGATTGATATTGGTGAGGCAAACGATATTCATCCCAAGAACAAGCAGGATGTCGGTCTCCGTCTGGCCGCGTGGGCACTGGCGAAAGATTACGGAAAGAATGTTCCGTATTCGGGTCCGCGTCTGCGCGATATGAAGATCGATGGCGACAAAGCTGTTGTGTCGTTCGACTTCGTGGGTACCGGACTGGTTGCCAAAGGAGCCAAGCCAAATGAAGACGTTAAAGGTTTCGCGATGGCCGGAGCCGATCGAAAATTTTATTGGGCCAAAGCGACGGTGAAGGGCGATACCATTGTTGTTTCCTGCCCGGAAGTGAAGCGTCCTTGGGCTGTCCGTTACGCTTGGGCCGACAACCCGATTTGCAATTTGTACAATAAGGAAGGTTTTCCCGCGTGTCCGTTCCGTACTGACCTTGCTCCCCGTATTACGGAAACCGCCCGATAATTTGTCGCGATTGGCAGAGCAATTTTGCAATCAGGAATGACGCGGATTTTCCCGGGAATACTTGATATTCCTGCGAAAAACGTAATCGTCAACGGCTGCAATGGGTACCACGCTGAAAACAGGTTGTATCCAAAATTTCCAGAAAGCCCCGGTATCTTACCGATAAACCGGGGCAATTTTACAATGAAATTCTGTCATTTCCTCCTTTGTTTTTCATAAATAGACTCAATGACATTGATTGACTTTAATAAAAAGTCAAAAAAAGTCTATTTTTTCGAGATTTTCACGAAGAAAACCATCGATTGAGAATATGGGTAACATGGAGGAAACAGCTATGAAGAAAATTACATTTGCATTCGCGATCTTTACCTTGCTGAACGCCGCGGTACTCTTTGGGCAGTCTGGCGGCATGTCCAATCAGCTAGGCCGACATCCAGCGTCGTCCGATCCGGCGAACAATCGCCCTGCTCTTTACAGGAACGGACAAAACCATAACGGTATCAGTGCGCAGAGTCTGCCCGATGGCCCGCGACGCATGGAGCCGATCAGAAATTCAGAAGCGCCGCGTGGAACTATTGACCCGGCGGCGGGGCGTCCCGGCAGTCCTGTTCAAGTTGCCCCGGCGCCTCAGAGGCCCGCTCCCACCCCTGTTTATCGCGGACAAAATCCGCCGCGGTGCCAACCGGCTCCTCCGCCCGCTCCTGTTGCTCCGCCGGCACCCGCTCCGGCTCCGAAACATCCGTCATTCCTTGAACGATTGCTTCATCCGATTATCAATTTGCAGTTCCAGTTATAAAGACGATAAGCACCCCCGTGGAATTTTTCACTGCCGATACTTCAATTTTGGTCATTCGCTCCCTATTTCCCTTAGGAAAACAGGGGCTTTCAGGTTGCACAACACGAAAAATCAGGCAACTCCTGTTTTAGGCTTCTGTTTTAGGCTTCTCTCCGATGAAAACCATTGCCGTCACCCTTTCGGCAGTGGTTTTCTTTTTTGGGACGGTATCCCCATACTGGAACCGGTAACACATTACGCGGAATAATGGGCGTCATCCGGAATATCTTCAATTGGAATCATGTAATGTTCGTTATGCTGACTTTCGTCAAGTCCGATATCTTCACTCTTCAGGGAGACTCGCAAAGGAATCATCTTGTTCGTAATATAATAGAGTGCAAGGGAACCAACGAAGGAAAAGACGCAAACGCAGAAAACCGCAATCACGTGACGCCAGAAAACGTCGGGATGACCGGCAATCAACCCGTTCACAAATATGCCGGTAAATATCGTCCCAATAATACCTCCAAATCCATGTGTCGGAAAAACATCGAGCGCATCGTCGATGGACGAATGGTCTTTCCAGTGAACGGCAAGGTTACAGAGAATCGAGGTAATACATCCGATAAAGAAACTTTGGCCAGTGGTAACCCAGCCGGCGGAAGGGGTAATCGCAACCAAACCAACAACGGCTCCGACTCCGGCACTCATGGCAGAAGGCTTGCGTCCTCGAACAGCGTCGAAAAAGACCCAGGCGAGCATGGCGATCCCGGAAGCAATCCCCGTGGTCATAAAAGCGCGAACGGCGACGGCGTCTGCCCGAAGAGAGGAACCCGCGTTAAAACCAAACCATCCGAACCAAAGAAGACCGGCACCAAGCAGAACAAAGGGAATATTGGCCGGACGATGAATCTTGTTCTTGCGTCGTCCGAAAAAAAGTGCCCCGGCCAGAGCGGCAGCACCGGACGAAGTGTGAACGACTAATCCACCGGCAAAGTCCTTAATTCCCCAACTATTCAACAGCCCGTCCGGATGCCAGGTCATATGGGCAAGCGGAGTATAAATAAAAAGGGAAAAAAGAGCCATGAACAGAATATAGCCCGAGAAGTGAACCCGTTCGGCAAAAGAGCCTGTAATAAGAGCGGGAGTCAGAATGGCGAACTTTAATTGAAAGAGCGCGAACAGCGCAAACGGTATGGTCGCGGCGATACGGGGACTGGGTGCCGCTCCCACTCCTTGAAACATGAAATAAGTTCGAGGATCGCCAATTATTCCTCCAAGTGAATCTCCAAAGCAGAGACTGAATCCGACGACATACCACAAAACGGTTACAACACCAAGTGCAATAAAACTTTGCAGCATAGTTGAAATAACGTTTTTCGCTCGTACCATTCCTCCGTAAAAGAAGGAGAGCCCGGGCGTCATGAGCATGACCAACCCGCTTGCGGAAATCATCCAGGCGACGTCAGCGGCGTTCACACCCGGAGCGTCTGTCCAAAGGTTTGCGTTTTCCGGAAAAAACAATCCCATGACAGAGACGATTACGATAAAACCAAAAAACAGCTTCCATCGCCAAAAATGTACTGACTTGTCCATTCTCATTCCTTTCCTATGATACTTTTTGCTCCCTTTCATCAGTGGATGTTACACGACGGAACATTTTTATACACACTTCAGAAAGAACCTGTTGCAGATATAAGCAAAACGCGTGCCAAGATAAATCCAGCGCTTTCCGTTGATCTGAATGAACGGAAAATAAGGCTGTTTTCGACAGAATTTGTGCAGGCGACATCGACAAGTTTCGTTCCTTATCCAAACGGATTGGTACAAAAGTGTAAAAAGAGAATGGGCGTTAAGACAATTTTGTAAAACCGCTTGAACCCAACGAGGCCAGAGTACAGAAGAATTGGTCCATCGTAAAAGGAGTCGTGTTACGTAAGCGATTTTGCGCGCAAGTACTCCGATGAACCGCGCAAGGGGTTTCCGTACGGTAGGCACCCGGTTCGGCGCTAGCCGTACCCCTGTAGTGCGTCCCCAAAAAAATCCTAACCCGTAGGGGACATTTTGGAGTGCGGGGGCTTGCCACCGCTTTGTGTGCGTTAAATAAGGATAACGCGGGAGCTTGCTCCCGGTTCGACCTTTACGCTTCGAAAAGAGTCCCCCCGGTTTTTACTATCGAAAACTTGGCTTTTACACTCCGCGTATTGCGGCGGAGCAACCCCGTTAGGGGTTTCCGTACGGTAGGCACCCGGTTCGGCGTTAGCCGTACCCCTGCTAATGTGATCCGCCCAAAAAATCCTAACCCCGTAGGGGACATTTTGGAGTGCGGGGGCTTGCCACCGCTTTGTGTGCGTTAAATAAGGATAACGCGGGAGCTTGCTCCCGGTTCGACCTTTCGACTTCGAAATATCCCCCCGGTTTTTACTATCGAAAACTTGGCTTTTACACTCCGCGTATTGCG
>JAQVID010000005.1 GCA_028695865.1 Thermoguttaceae bacterium
CGGTGCCTGTTCGACTCCGAAAGAAGTCAAAAAGTAAACGCGAAACGAGTATGAAACCGACCGGAGCAACGGGCGCAAAACCCCTTGGCCGGTTCGGTCGGCTTCATGCTGCTGACAGAAATCCTCTTTTCCCTGAGATAACAAACCATGACGAACGACACTCCGGATCGTGAAGCACCGCTTCTTTCCATCTTGATTCCTGTCTATAACGAGCAGGCATATTTGGCGAAGATTATTGAACGGGTTGTGAATGCTCCCTTGCCGGACGGTCTGCGCCGCGAAATCGTACTCGTGAACGACGCGTCAACCGATCGCACACGCGACGTCATTACACAACTTGTCGAACGCTGGCCCGAATTGATTCACGCGTATCATCAGCCGTACAATCAGGGCAAAGGAGCCGCCATTCGCCTGGCCATTCAAAAAATGTCGGGCGACTACGCGATTATTCAGGACGCTGATTTGGAATACGATCCGAATGAATATCCGATCGTGCTCAAGCCGCTTGTTTCGGGGTTGGCCGATGTGGTTTATGGCTCGCGCTTTGCCACGCGGGAAATGCGCAAGGTTCTTTTCTATCATCACAAACTTGGTAATCTGTTCCTCACACATTTCTCGAACTGGACGACCGGACTGGATTTGACCGATATGGAAACATGTTATAAAGCGTTTCGCGGTTCCATTCTGAAATCGATTCCTCTTCGTTCGAATCGTTTTGGAATTGAGCCGGAAATCACGGCCAAAATCGCCAAACGCGGACTGGCTGTGTACGAAGTTCCAATCAGTTATCACGGACGCCGTTATTCCGAAGGAAAGAAAATCGGATGGAAAGACGGTGTCAGCGCAATCAAAACGATTCTGAAATATTGGCTCATTGACGACTGTTATATCGATCCGAAAGACGATCCGGATCGATTGTATCAAATGGAGCAGACACGCAACTTTATTCGCATACTGGTAAAAAAATCGCTCCCTTGGCTCGGTATGAATTTATTGGAAGCCGGGAGTGGTTTGGGAAATATTTCCCGGCATCTGCCTCAACGCCAGCGGCTGACCTTGTCCGATTCGTCTCAGGCCAATCTTCGTGTCTTGCGTAACATGTACGACGGAAACGCGGTTGTCGATGTTCAATCGTTCGATCCAATGCATGGCGTGTCGGAATCGTTGGCCGGTCAATTCGATACGGTGCTGTTTTACAATCAGTTGGAACGCTGTCCGGACGATCTTGCGGCGCTGAAAAATCTTGCTCAAACGCTTGCGCCTGATGGACGACTTGTGATGTCTGTCGCCAAGGAATGTGGTCTTGTCCGCTCCATGAAGAATTACGGTGGACTGGTACGACGCTATCGCAAACGTGAACTGATCAAACTTCTGGACGACGCCGGACTTCAAGTGGAACAGTGCCAGCCGTTCAACAGTCTCGGCGGCTGCGTCTGGCGATGGAAGCGATTGTTTGGAACAAAGCCGGAAGACATCGGAAGCTGGACGCTCAAGTTTTTCAATACATTCTCTCCCTGGTGCGGTGTGTTCAATTTTTTGCTCCCGTGCGCCAGTTATTTTGTCGTCGCCAAGAAGAAGTAAAACACCCTTGAGCAAGTACTCCGGTATCGATATGCCTTTCGAAGAAGAGTACTTGACGTTACGCACAAGAGTGTTTTTCTCTTGGGGACCAATGTTTCTTGTAATGTCTGGATAATATTTTAGTGTTTTAAGAGGAAATACCTCTTTTCTGCATTGTTTATCTGTTCATGGCAGCATATAATAGGATATAAGAATCGTGTCGGGAACAAACTGTGATTCTTTAAACATATTTTCATGAGGCTGTTCTATTATGTTGCATTATTTCGAAGTGTCAAATTTTTTATCGTTTGATGACCCCGTTCGACTCAATATGAATCCTGTGGATAAATATCAGAACCTGCAAGACCATGTTCTTACCGATCCCCACGGCCTGAAAGCTCTTGGTACCGCGGTGCTTTTTGGTCCGAACGCGGCAGGGAAAAGCAATATGATAAAAGCGATGTATCTTTCTCAAATGTTTATCAAGCAGGGCGAATTGTTTGATCGGAAAATTCGGTGTGCCTTACCGTTTTTATTGGGCAGGGAATCCAACCCGGAAAGCCGTTTTGAGTATTGTTTTTCTTTGGATGGGATTGTTTATACTTATGGTTTTGTGGTCACAGAAGACGAAATTCAGGCAGAGTGGTTATTCAGCAAGAAAGGAAAAAAGCGGCAGATCAAACTTTTTGAACGAAGTATAAATACAAAGAAGAAAATACCCGACATCGTTTTTTGCGACAAATTGAAAGAAGTTTATGGAGAAAAAGCGGGAGAGCTCCTTTCGAATAAAACACTGTTTTTAACGGTTCTCGGGACGAGGGATGAATTGCTTGTCCCTGTTCGGAACTGGTTGATCAATGCGCTGTGTATTATTCCGGCGACTCCGTTTGCGTGTTCTGAATTGGGGCGTTATGTGAAAGAGTATCCGGAATTCGCGACATTTCTGTCAGGTTTTTTACGGGAATGTGACACAGGGATTGAAAGTGTCGAATGCGTGGACGAAGACAATCCTCCTGAACATGTCAAAAAGAATGCCGAAAAGGCTTATCAGGAAATGTTACGCAATAATCCTGCGGCCCGATTTGAATTGAGTTGCTTTGTCTTGAAATCGCGTCATGCTGGCGCGGATCATGCTGGTGCGGATCATGCCGGTGGTGTTTTGTTCGATATTGCCAAGGAATCCGATGGAACACAACAATTGATCCATCTGGCATGGTTCTTGTTTTTGCTTCGAAAACAGGAAACGGTTCTTGTTGTCGATGAATTGGACAGAAGTTTACATACCTTTCTCACGCGGGAAGTCATGTCGCAATTTCGAATGTTGAATCAGGTATCCGGTAACTATTCTCAACTGATTTTTACCTCACACGACACCAATCTGATGGACGCGACTTTTTTGCGAAAGGACGAAATATGGTTGCTTTCCAAAAATGCAAGAGAAGCAAGTCGATTGACCTGTTTGGCCGAATTCAGAACCAACACAGGAGTCAACTTTGAGAAGATGTATTTGATTGGTCGCTTTGGTGGTGTTCCTTTCGTTGATCATTCGCTATGGCAATCAAGATTCGCGGAAGGTTCCGATTCTTCATCCCCCCGGTTACAGGAATATTAAATATGGCAAAATCCCGTGTTTCGCGAAAGTTGAAATCGCTTGCTTCCGTCAGACCTGATCATATTCCTTGTAACCGGATTTTTATTGCAATGGAAGGAAGAAAAACGGAGCCAAGGTATTTTCAAGCTTTGAAGAAAACCCTTCGTCGAGATTTTGTCATTTTAGTTCCCAACCCTAACGATGAATCTTCCCCAGACAGGGTCTTGGCTCGTTTGCAGGAGTATGTGTCGTCACAAGATGATTTCGATTTGGACAATGGCGATTTAGCTTGCCTTGTTCTTGACGTCGATGAACATTCAACTTTGAAAAACGCGTGTGACGCGGCACAAAACGCAAATTTCGACGTATTCGTGAGTAATCCCTGCTTTGAACTGTGGTTGCTTCTTCATTTTAAGCGTCTTGGTAGTAAGCTTACGAAGAAAAATTCAACTTGCGTTACCAAGGATCAAATTGTTGAGCAACTTTCCGCGTACCTGACCCAAAAAGGACAAAACGGTTATTCCAAGGAACATTATGACACTCAGGTTTTTATTCAGGAAAACGCGATAACTCAAGCCATTGCGAATGCGAAACGGTTAGTGAAGAATAGACAGATACAATTCCGATATTACTTGATTTCCCGTGTTGTGCGGCCTGAATTTCCCCGTTTTCCGAAGGTAAACGGGGAGCGAATTCCCAAAAAATGATGTATCGGTAGTAAAATACCGGAATTGCCGGGTACGACCATTTATAAATTGGTCGAGCGTATAAGAGATGAACTTGGATGGAACGACGAATGAGCAAGAAGATTTTTTAAATTTTCAAACGCGGGTCTTCATACGCATTGTTTGAAACATCTCAATATGGAAAAAATACAATGAAAAACATTTGTAAAAGTCGATCGCTTCGTTACGCGTTTTGGTTGACGTTTTCGCCGCTTGCCGTGCTTGCTGTCGTATTTCATTATGACGAGCCGGTTTACCTGCTTTTCGAAATCATGCTGGACTTTTATTTCTTTGTTGGCTGTCTGATCGTGTTCATGGGGGGAATGATCATTTTGAGCGGACTTTCTTTGTATTTTCGGCGTCGTTCAGATAATCAATCAGAAGGGGCACAAAGTGAAACAGCACAACCCAAACGAAATAAACTGCAATCTTTTCGAATGGTCGTTTGCCGAAGTTTTTACGGCTTTCTCACGGCACAAGTCCTTTGGTGTGGTCTGATGATCGGATTTGAGAAGGATCATTTGCTTACCGCGTCGATCTTATTCCTTGGAACACCAAATGGCAGGTATGAAAATTTAACGCAGCCTCCGTATGTTTTTCTTGCCCTCGGAGCCAACGTAAATCATCGAATGAAATTTCAAAAAGGATGGTATACTCCGCTTTATCTTGCGGTTTACTCCGGAAGAACAGAACTTGTCAAGCGCTTACTGAAAGAAGGAGCGGACCCCGACTTCCCCGCGAAAATTTTCCTGTATGGAGAAAAAGAGATTTTGATCACGCCGCTTTTTAAAGCAGAAATTGGTCCTTTTTGGGGATACAAAAGCGATTACAGCGACGCCGACCCGGAAATTCTTGCCCTGTTAAAACAGGCCTCCGCCAAAAAGAACACCGTGGCACAACCTTAAGCCAATACAGGAGCCTGACCGTCGGCCAGACTGCATGCTGTATTGTTATTGCTGTATTGTTATTGCTGCATTGCTATTGCTGTTGTGCCACAGTTGTTCGCAAAACGGATTAGTCGTTTTCCGGGCGATCATCATCAAACTGGAATTTATTCCCGTCAAAGTCAACGGCAATACATTCCTTGGCGGCCCCGGTCAATTCGGCGTTGGTTGGAGCATGTTTCAGCAAGGCCAGAGCCAACGGGTTTTGAATCTGCCGCTGAATAACACGTTTTAGCGGTCGGGCACCATAGGCGACATCGTAACCCTGGTCGGCAATGGCGTCGAGAGCCCTGGGCGTTATCGTCAATTCCACTCCTTGCTTTTTGAGCGTTTCGACAAGTTTGTTCATTTGAATATCGACAATCTTGCGAATCTGCTGCTTCGACAGGGTATGGAATACGATCGTTTCGTCAATTCGATTGAGGAATTCGGGCAAAAATTGGCCTTTCAGTATCTGTTCCACGGCGTCGTGTATCGCGTCTTGCGATCCCCCTTCTGCGGTAATTTCCTGAATCGCCTGACTTCCTATGTTGGATGTCATGACAATAATTGTATTGGTGAAATCGACGGTATGACCCTGATTGTCACTCAATCGCCCATCATCCAAAACCTGAAGCAGGATATTGAACACGTCGCGATGAGCTTTTTCTATTTCGTCGAACAATACAACCGCGTAAGGACGTCGCCGAACCGCTTCGGTCAGCATGCCTCCTTCTTCATAACCAACGTAGCCCGGAGGGGCACCGATCAATCGCGAAACGGTATGCTTTTCCATGAACTCGCTCATATCGATTCGAATAATCGCGTTTTCATCGTCAAACAGCGCTGCCGCCAAGGCCTTGCACAATTCTGTTTTACCGACTCCGGTAGGACCCAAAAACAGAAACGAGCCAAGCGGACGGTGAATATCGGACAGACCGCTTCGACTCCGTCGCACCGCGTTGGCCACGGCGTCTACAGCTTCGTTCTGACCGATAACCCGCGTATGAAGTCGATCTTCCAGTACAAGCAATTTGGCCCGCTCGGTCTCCATCATCCGATTGACCGGAATTCCGGTCCAGGCGGAAACGACCTCGGCAATTTCTTCCGGTCCGACCACCTGACGCAGAAGTTTTTTCTGCGGCTTTCCGTTTCCGTTCTTTCCGTTGGGATTCTTTTCTTCCTCCGCTTCCAGTTTATCGAGTTGCTCACGAAACTTGCGACACTTCGTATCAAGTTCGAAAAGTTTCTGATAATCCGATTCCGCAACGAGTTGACCTCGCGATTGTTTTTCTTTTATCCCGGTTTCAAATGTCTTGTATTCGTGTTCCGCGGCCGCCATTTCGCCTCGAACGGCGTGAACATCGCCCACTCCGCTCTTTTCTTTCTCCCAACGGGCACGAAGTTCGGCCAATTCTTCCTTCTTTTTGCTCATTTCTTTTTCGATTTCGTGAAGCCGTTCAATGGCGTGCGGCTCCGTTTCGTCCGCCAACTGACGCGCGGCAAGCTCAAGCTGAACAAGCCGACGCTGAACTTCATCGATCTCCGTCGGTACACTTTCCAACTCCATGGCCAATCGACTCATTGCTTCGTCCATCAGGTCAATAGCCTTGTCCGGCAAAAAACGGTCGGCAATATACCGGTTGGAAAGTTCCGCGGCGGCGACCAATGCCGAATCTTTGATTTTAACACCTTTGTGATGGTTTTCGTAACGTCCTTTCAGGCCACGAAGAATGGCAATGGTATCGTCTACGGAAGGTTCGCCCACGTAAACGGGCTGGAATCGACGTTCCAGGGCGGCATCCTTTTCGACATATTTCCTGTATTCATCAAGGGTTGTGGCACCGACGCAGCGCAAATCGCCCCGGGCCAGAGCCGGTTTGAGCAGATTGGCGGCATCGCTTCCTCCTTGCGCGTTACCGGCGCCAATAACGGTGTGCAGTTCGTCGATGAACAGAATAACGCGTCCTTGGGATTCCTCGACTTCGTGAAGTACGGCTTTGAGTCGTTCCTCGAATTCGCCACGGAATTTTGCCCCGGCAATCAGGGCTCCCATATCGAGAGCGACAATTTCCTTGTTTTTCAGGCTTTCCGGCACATCTCCTTCCACGATTCGAAGGGCCAGACCTTCCGCGATCGCCGTTTTGCCAACGCCTGGTTCGCCGATGAGGACCGGGTTATTCTTTGTTCTGCGGGAAAGAACTTGCACGACACGGCGAATTTCGCTGTCTCGACCGATGACGGGGTCAAGTTTACCTTTTCGTGCGCGGTCCACCAGATTGATACCGTATTTGGCCAGAGCCTGAATTTTTCCTTCCGGCGCAGCGTCCGACACGCGGGTACCACCGCGGACCTGACTGGTTCCTTCGAGAAGTCGGGTACGATCAATACCGGCCAAATCAAGGAGCCGTTTCGCTTTGGAGTCCATATCGGCCAGAGCCAACAGCAGGTGTTCCGTCGAAATGAATTCATCGGTCAGGGTTTTGGCTTCATCGCCGGCGCGCATAATGATTTTTTGGAATTCCGCGGACGGCGACGGGCTGCCCATTCCCTGAACTCGCGGAAGGCGGGCAAGCTCCGAGTCAACGGTGTTTTTCAGTTGGGCCAGATTGGCACCCATCGCTTTGAAGATCGGGACAACGTTCCCGTCGGTCTCTTCAAGCAAAGCACTCAAAAGGTGCAAAGGTGTCGTTTCAGGATTGCTCTGGTTGAGGGCTTTATTTTGTGCCCGCGTCAGTGCTTCCTGCGATTTATCGGTGAAAATGTTGATACTGTTATTATTGTTTTGCATAAGTTAATCCTCCTTGTATGCCGAATTGGCAGGGACAGAGTATTACTATGCAACTTCCGTGCCATCAGGCCAGAAAAAGAAAGACCGGAACCCCCGGGATACCGGAAGGCTCCGGTTTCGTACCGGTTAGACTGTCGGGGTAACACAGATTTTTTCTGAGTACTGAAGCTCACGGGGACGAACTTCGTCGCCCTTGGGCAGTCGGATGTAGAGAACGCCGTCGCGAAATTCAGTTGTCATGGCTTCGGTGTGCACACCCTCTTTGATATCCCAGGTTCCAAGGACCGTACTCTGACCACCCTTGTCGTTGCCCGAGACTTGGAGCGTTCCACTATTGACCGAGATGCAGAAAGAATCAAATTCGGACGCGGCCGGAATCTCTATGTCGTAACGGGTCTTCAGATCGAGCAGTTTGCAATCGGCTCCACAAGATACAGTTTTCATATTTGTTTCTCCTTCATGTAGGGTAAACGTGTAAGGGGCACGCGGTCGTTTGCGACCCAAGAGGCATATCTCCGGCTAAACCGGCCAAAGAGCCCCATTGGCTGTCTTTTCGGCAGTTGGCGGTCCCCTGTCGGAACAAGCGGCGAAAACGACTTGTCTTCGCCCATCGGGTATACAGTATGTTCCGTTTCGTTTGTTTTTAACAACACGGAAAATTTTCCCGAAAATTAATATCAAACTATTGCGTTGTCTGTAGAATAAGATTATATTGAGACAATGTGGGGATTGGGAAACGAAGTTCACTTTTCAAATAATAATTCGTTTCAATTTTTGTCCGATCAGTTTTTATGATGGCCCTACAACGAATTTTTCAGGAAAGGATTCACTCATGGCTGAATATGTATTGGCTTTTGATTTGGGGACCGGGGGAAGCAGGGCCTCTCTTTACGATAAAAATGGAGAATGCGTCGGTTCGGTTTTCGAGGCCGTCCGCACTCGCTATTCCCGGTCTGAATTTCACGAACAGCGTCCGCAATCGTGGTGGGATGCCGTCGCCCTCAGTTCCCGGACCTTGCTCGATATGGCCGGACAGGTTAATCAGGTCGCGCCGCAGGACGTCGTCGCCATTGCCATTGGCGGGCACAGTCTGGGAACCGTTCCCCTTGACGCCGAAGGAAATCTTTTGCTCGAATGGACTCCTATCTGGTCGGATGGTCGAGGCTTGAAGCAGGCGGAAGAATATTTTCATATCATTTCTTACGAGCAGTGGTACCGTCGAACCGGAGGCGGTGTACCAGTCGGAAACTATCCGCTCTTCAAGGTTCTGTGGTTGCGTGAAAATCACCCGGACCTTTACGCCAAGATCGATAAGGTACTGGGTACGAAAGACTATGTGAACTATCGCATGACCGGGCGAATCGCGACCGATCCGAGCTCTGCCGGCAGTTACGGCCTGTGGAATCTGGCTCAAGCTGCTTACGATCCTGAACTGGCCGATGCCGCCGAAATCCCGCTTTCGTGCTTTCCCGAGGTTATTCCCTCGACTTCCGTACTGGATGGTCTGACTCCGGAAGCGGCGTCCGCGCTTGGCCTCCTGCCCGGAACGAAGGTCATTGCCGGGGGAGTGGATAACTGTTGTATCGCGCTGGGAGCAAGATGTTTTCAGGAAGGACGCATCGCCGCGTCGCTTGGTTCCGGTTCCTGGCTGGGACGATGCGGTAGTGTGCCGCAAGTCAATCCGGAAATTGGTGCTTTCGTTTATCCCCACGTTGTACCGGGTGCCTTCTTGTCCTCTTTTGGTGTTTTTTCGACAGGAACGGCCATTCGTTGGGTGAAAAAGCATATGTGTCACAACTTCGCCGAAACCGCCAAACGGGTTGGTCGCAATCCTTATTTTCTCATGGCCGAAGAAGCCCGCAAGTCGAATATCGGGGCGAACCGGCTCATTTTCAATCCGAGCATGGCCGGACCTTCGTCGAGTAAGGACAATCCGGATATTCGGGGCGCCTTTCTTGGTCTTTCGCTTCGTCACACGCAGGCGGATATCATTCGCGCCACCATGGAAGGCATCGCGATGAATATGCGATACGCTTTCGATCGTCTCAAATCATTGGGACCAACTTCCGGACCACTTGTCCTGGCTGGTGAACCTTTGTCCGAGCTTGTTCGAAACATTTATCTTCATGTGCTCAATACGGAAATTTCGACCAATTACAAGTCGCACGCCATGCCTGCCTTGGGCGTTGCGGCTTTAGCGGAAGTCGGTATCGGTTTATGGGACGATTTTTCGCCGCTTGACTCGATCAATCGCGACGTGGAATGTATTGACGCCCCAGATCCTTCGTGTGTTGAACGATATGAAACGGTTTACCATGTCTTCAAAAAATCATACGACGCCATCAGACTTATCGCCAATGCCTGGAATGACGATATCGAATTGGAAAATTAAAATATTGGAAAATTAAAATATTGGAGAATGAAAATATTGTAGTGTCACCCCGGCAAAGAAAGAGCCCCGGACTTTCGATTTGAGGTTCAGGGCTCTGGAAAGCAAGGAACAGGCACGCGGTTTTCAGTTATTCCCAATTCCTTTGGGAAGAAAACCAAACCTGTGCCGGTGATTTGTTTCTCTTTTTGAGAGCAAAAGAAAGATCAATATCTTCTGTACTAACGGTTGCGATTTGTTCCGGCTGAAGGATATTCCGGCAGGAGTATAAACGATACGTTTGGTTACCGGAATTGACCCGAAGGACGCGGATTATGGACATATGGTCGAAAGAAGTTCAAACCATGATCATTGTCAATAAAACGCTGGTGAATTATCTGCTTCCGAAAGTATCTTTGGCAATGGGCAGTTGTGTGGTTCGGATTCCCATTTTTGAATATGTTGGGGGGACTACTACGGAGCCGATGGAAAAGCGTTCGGCGGCGACCATTCCGCCCAAGTACTAAAATGAAATTAGAAAATGGACGAATTAAATAAACTGTTTAGCTTAAAGATGCGGGCAAGCCTTCAAGGAAATCACATCTCTGGTGCGGAACGTATTATTTTGGAATCGGATGTTCAGTCTTTCGCGGTGACCATGCTGGAACGGGCGTTGCGGCATTCGAAGGGAAAGCCCGACTTTATTAATTTAAAACTGGAGTCAGTCGAGCGAACGAAAATTCAATATTTCGACGCATTGCCTGTCTCGACTTTGGAAGCGTCCACTCCAGAGGACGGTCTCAAAATCATGTGCGACCAGCTCCGACTTTTAGACGCGAGCGAACCGGAAAAAATCATTCGCGAACTTATTGAAATGCCGCCAATGCGAGGAGCGGCCCTCCTTAATATCGATACGTTTGAGCGAATGGAACCGGATAAAACAAGAGGTGTTCGCGTTACGTATATGGACGATGAACTCGGTGCCGCGAAGTCGCGTTCGAACTCAAAATGCCATTATGCGGAAGCCATTGTTTTAGCGTCGAAAGTTGCAAACGCGCCGCATATCGTCGCCGAACTTTGCATTTCGGACGATCCTGATTATGTGACAGGTTACTTTGCGTCAAAGAAAAACGGATACGTTCGAATTACTTGCTTGAAAGAGCCCGGTTGCCCTCGCGGAGGTCGTATTTTTCTTTTTCGCGGAACGTCAAGCGATGCCGAGGAAACAATCGCCTTCCTTGAACGCCAGCCGGTTTTTATCAGGAACGTTCAGCAACTGAACTGGCCGACGAGATTGAATCCCTGGCAAAGATTGGAAGAAGAACTCGTCGGATTAAAAAACGCGAATCTTTATCGGACGACTTCCGTGATCGAAACCGCACAGAGTCGTCGCGTTATTCGCAACGGCCAAGAATACTTGTTATTCGCCTCGAACGACTATTTAGACTTAGCGGTCGAGCCGTCGATCAAGGAGGCGACTCACCGGGCGGTCGAGAAATATGGTACTGGTTCCGGCGGTTCACGCCTCACAACGGGAACCCTGCCGTTACACGAAGAGTTGGAGCGGGAGTTAGCCTCTTTCAAAGAGACGGAATCAGCGATTCTTTTTAATTCGGGCTATATGGCGAACGTCGGAACGATTTCCTCACTTGCGAAGGAAGGGAATGTCATTTTCAGTGACTCGTTGAACCATGCGAGCATTATCGACGGCTGTCGTTTGAGCCGTGCCAAAACAATTGTCTATCGTCACGGCGACATGTCGGACCTTGAGGCGAAGATTCTCGCCAATCCTTGTGATAGCGGTTTAATCGTCAGTGATGCCGTTTTTAGCATGGACGGAGATGTTGTTGACTTACCGGCCCTGGTTACAATCGCAGTACGCTACGGACTTTTTTCGATGATCGACGAAGCGCATTCTACGGGCGTACTCGGGGCGACGGGTCGCGGTGTCATTGAGCATTTCGGGAACAAGTATAAACCAGACGTTATTATGGGAACACTTTCCAAGTCTTTGGGCAGTTTAGGCGGATTTGTTTGTGGCAGGCGTTTATTGACCGACTATCTTCAAAATGTTTCTCGCGCTTATATTTTTTCAACATCGCTTACGCCGGGGGATATTGCCTCGGCGACTGCCGCGATTCGTTATTTACTTGCCAATCCAGAGAGAACTCACCGACTTCAGCGCAATATAGTCGACTTTAACACGGCATTGAGAGAACGGGGAATACTGACGCGCCCGAGCGTTTCGGCGATCATTCCCATTCCGATCGGCGACGAATTACGAGCGTTGGCGGCGTCCAAAGCGTTATTGGACCGCGGCTTTATCATTCCGGCGATTCGGTATCCAACGGTGGCGCGTGGTTCGGCGCGTTTGCGGGTCGCGCTAATGGCTTCTCACACCAAAGCCGAACTTGTGGCTCTGGCCGATGCATTGGCTGAAGTCCTTCGATTTATCTAAAGTGTCGTGAGACGCTGCCCTGTTTCGTTAATTTGGATATTTTCCAAAACTTGTGAAAAAACTTGGGCAAGATGCTTGTATGGCATTTTATTTTCCATTACAATCAAAGATAATGAAGGATTCCGGCCTGTCGATCCATTCGTAGAATCGACAATATGTTTTTCAACCGGTCAAAAAGTCGTTAAAACTGCAGCAGGTGGCATATTCAGTGAACCTGCGGTCAATACTAACGGTTGCGATTTGTTCCGGCTGAAGGATATTCCGGCAGGAGTATAAACGATACGTTTGGTTACCGGAATTGACCCGAAGGACGCGGAATCAAGACAACATTCCTCTTTCACAAAGGACATGGAACATGGGCAAGATTTATGAAGCGATTTTACGTCTCGTCGCCTCGTTGCAGGGGATCGGATTCGCGATGATTCGCATTTCCATTTTGATTATTTTCGTTTGGATCGGTGGTTTGAAGTTTTGCAACTACGAAGCGGAAGGGATCGTCCCATTCGTGGCCAACAGTCCCTTCATGTCCTTCTTTTATGCGAAGAAGGCACCGGAATACAAAGAGTACAAATTGAAAGAAGGCGAAGTCGCCCCTGCGAAACAGGCTTGGCATGAATCGAATCGCACGTATACATTTTCGCGCGGCTTGGGTATTCTTATTATGAGTATCGGTATTTTGACCTTCCTCGGTTTCTTCTCGACCCGGGTGGGAATGATCGGTGAGCTGCTGGTTATTATTATGACGATAGGAACGCTATCGTTTTTGGTTACCACGCCGGAATGTTGGGTGCCCGATTTAGGTGGTCCGGAGCATGGATTTCCACTCTTATCGGGAGCGGGACGCTTGGTCATAAAAGACTGCGCACTCATTTCCGGTGCCTTGGTTCTTCTTTCACGGTCAGCACAAAAAGTCCTTGAAAGAAAAAAGGGTCACGAGTGAATCGCACTTGGGCAGTAATCCGGCTGTGACGCGCAAAAAGGGGGGGGCTTTGGTGGGGGAATGCACTTACCCTTACTTGCTCTCATACTGCCGTGTCATTCGATATATTTCAAGTCGATTTTATACGAGGGGCCGTACAGGACATTTTTCTGCTCCTTTTTGATTGGTTCCGTTATTCTGCGGACGATTCCCTAATTCCGTTCGTTTCACTCACTGCATTACGGGCTTGATGAATTTTTATCATGCTCATTATCAAGGTCCATTACAACCAATCAAACCCGTAATGTACAATCAACCAAACCCGTAATGTACGACCAACCAAACCCGTAATGTACGACCAACCAAACCCGTAATGTACAACCAATCAAACCCGTAATGTACAACCGTTCAAGCCCGTAATGGAGGTCGCTTGCGACCGTAATTAGGGAATTGATTCATCACATAAATCGTAATCGTTCACGGCGATTTTCCCTTTCGTACATAAAAATCAGAAAGCAAACAGAATCTGCCGGGTAAAGTACAATACTCATTTTATGAAATGAGCGGTACCGCTTACTCGGCTGTCGTCTTCCGGCGGAGGTTTACTCCGGTTGAGAACGAACTGGAAAACGAGCTGAGATTATTTGTGAAAATAAAACAAAAAAAGGATACTTGCCAATTGCAATCGGGAGGGAACTATAGATAATAAATGAAGAGAAATGAGAAGAGAAATGAGGAGTACGGCGTTCGTGATTTCGCCTGGCTGAAGCAGAATGGTCAAAACAGAATGGCTGAAGCAGAATGGCTGACACTTTCGCGTGCCCGCCATGGGGTATTTGAATCAACTCATATTCTCTGCGAGTCAATATCATTTGTTGTCCAATAAGACGGGTCCACTTTAAAGAAAAGAGAATTTCCGGTGAAAAAGCGATTATTAACGGCGATTATTTTGATCTTGCTCAATGCATTTCCCCTTTGGGCGGCGGAGTATTATATTGACAGCCGATCCGGTTCGGATCAAAACGAAGGAACCTCGCCGGAATCGCCTTGGCAAACGATTGCCCGATCGCAAAAAGCGGAGATCAAACCGGGCGATCGGATTCTTTTTGCCCGGGGCGGACTTTGGCGCGAAACTCTTCTGCCTCATTCGGGAGAAAAAGGGTTGCCCGTCTGTTACGGCGCTTATGGCTCCGGGCCGCTGCCGAAACTTTACGGCTCCGTTGACGCGTCCGATCCCGAATATTGGACCGAAACAAAATCGGGAATCTGGACCACCAAAAAAATCGTGCCGGAAAAAATCGGTTCATTTTATCCTTCTTCCGATTCCGAATTTATTCGAAAGAACGCAAAAGTCGCCGATCAGATTGCCGCAACCGATCAGATTGTCTGGAATATGTATAAAGAAAACGATGTCGAAGCCGTTTTCACCAAAAAAATCGGCGGTTTTAAAGTCGATTGTTCCAAAAGTAAAAACAGTGGCAAGTCGATTCAGATTTGGGGAACGATCGGAAAACCGGTCTTTTCCAATGTTCTTCTAATCACTTTTCGAGCCCGCTGTTCCAAAGAATTCTCGTTGCCCGCTTTTGATATGATCTTGGGGACTCTTCCTTATACGGCAATCTATTCCAATTCTGCTTTTTCCATTCCACTCGACAAAGATTGGAAAAATATTACCGTTTGCCTTTCGAAAAAATCACTTCCGAAAGAGATATCTCCCGACAAACTTCGGTATCATCTTCGTTTGGGAACGCTTCCTTCCGGTGCCGTTTTGGAGATTGCCGACCTTGAATTTTATCAGGGCAAAATTGATCTTCAACGATATTTGCGTTCCGATGTCGGAAATATTATTTTCGATCACGGCCAATACCAAAAGCTTCATCGTTGCGGTATCAAAAAATGGTCGCTTGCCGAGCTTCAAGAGCCGGGCCAGTATTGGTACGACCCTTCAGAAAAGCGGGTTCATCTCCGCTGGAATGGTAATCCTGCCCGAGAATGCCGTTCAATCGAATTGGCTCTTCGGGAAATGATCATCAGTCAAGGCGGCTGTCATGACGTTCTTTACGAGAATTTGGCTGTTGCTTACGGTGCGGCTCATGGTTTCGGCGGGGGCAATACGGAACGGTTGACGATTCGAAACTGTGATATTTATTATATCGGCGGCGGTCTTCAGTTTACCCGCCCTGACGGAAAGCCGGTTCGTTTTGGAAACGGAATTGAATTTTGGGGGTCCTGCAATGGCAATCTGGTCGAAAATAATCGGCTTTGGGAAATTTATGACGCCGCGCTGACCAATCAGGGAAATGGTATAAGCAAGCACAACAGTTCCTGGCAGAAAAATCTGATCTATCGAGGCAACAAGGTCTGGAATAGCGAATATTCGTTCGAATATTGGAATCGGGGAACATTCGCCGTCTCCGAGAATATCGTTTTCGAGAACAATATCTGCTGGAACGCCGGCAAAGGCTGGGCTCATGGTCAGCGTCCGGACCCTATTGGCTGCCATTGCATGTTTTCGACCAATACCGCGCCATCGAAAAATATTGTCGTGCGGCGAAATATCTTTGACGAAGCAACGGAATGTTCAATCTGTTTTCGCGGAACGACTACGCGCCCTTGGCAGGAATATCTGACGCTTGACGAAAACCAATATTATCAGTCCGACGCGATGCTGATCAAATGGTTTGATAAAGATGTTTTCAAAAAGGATGAACTGGCCCGGATTCAAAAAAATCTGTTATTTGAAAAAAATGGAAAGTTCGAAAAGTATAACGAGCCGATTTCCCGCTGATCGAAGAAAAAAGACGCGAGAGTAATTCTTGCCGGGATTTGTGCAAGGCAGGAAGAATTGCAGGAAGAATAGACGGTGCAGACAGACCTGCTGTTCAAAATCAATTTCTTCAGGCAACCTGGTTCCAAAGAAAGAGCGATGCAAGGCTATGGGCCTTAATCGCTCCTTCCGAGCTGCCGTTTTTGTCGTTTTTTCAAGACAACGCGTTTTTGGCAATGTATGTTTTGATAAATACCGGCAGTTGAAAAGCTCCAATTACAAACCACTCACCTGGGGTTCTTTTACCTTTTCGGGAATGTCGAACGTTTTGGCATTCTTGCCCGCGACAACGTCTATTTCGAATGGAGTCGTCTGCTTGTCAAGATAATTTTTCGGTATATATTGATTGGGCGGACTCTTCGTAATCAGGGCACGATATTCCGGCGAATCAGAAGCGAGTTTTTTGAGTTCCTCTTCAGCGTCGGAATAAAGCAACGACACCGTAATCTTGTATTTCCCGGCCGCGACACCATCGTACTTGCCGTACGTTCGCAAATGAATCACGCCGGCAGCGTCGGTCAGACCACCACAGCCCCAACGACGCGACTGTTCCGCTTCAGACACAAGAAATACTGAGGCTCCCGCAAGCGGCTTCCCTTCCTGTGTGAAAGTAAGCTTAACAGGATAAAGATCAGGCATGCCGTCCGGCTTGGACTTGGAACAGCCCGACCCAAACGCAAACAAGCCCATAACAACAAACACGAAAGCTAATATATTTCTCACAGAAACACTCCTGATCGTTGCACTTTTAAAGAGATTTGCTTTCGCCGCCCATCGGAGTACCCATGGCACCCCAGACGCCGTAAGGAGACGGACCGGTATAAGGGCGGCACGCCGAAATATCGCCACAGTCGATTGTGTCCGAAATAAATCGGACGCTTCCATCTGCCAGGACGGCATTCACACCGCCGGAGTGATAACTCGTCGGCGCAAAAATCCCCACTGCCGTATATCCACCGAGGCACAACGCCGAGTTCGGCGGCAGTACACAGTGCATCATCTGGTAATGAGGTTCGCCCGATTGGAACAGTTGACCGCGAATATTGGTGAGCGGCTTGGGGTTGATATTGGGATCGGCTCCGCCTCGGGCAAGCGATAAGCATTGGTCCGGATAGACGCTCACCGGCCCGTCCGCACTGTTACTTCCGCGATAATGAGCAAGGCCAATATCATAAAGCGTTGATTTAACCGCGTTGTCACCCGTAAAACGATACATGCAACCCTCGCTGGCCGCTATCGTATTACTTGTTCCGTCCAGACACGATTGCACGCTGTGCCAATAGTACGGCGTGAAAAGTCCTCGATCCTCATATTTCTGGCTGTCCCGTTTACCACTGTAACACCAGGGAACGTCAAGCGTACCCATTCCATCGCCCGCGCAATAAAATATGTTTCGTGGAGCAACCGTATTATTATAACCGCCGTTTCGGGCAGCCGCGTCAGATGGACATATCAAAGCCGGTATCTTGCCCGTGAATCCTTCGAACGATGAGTTGGCAATGTCGTTGTATGAAGCCGAAGCCGAACTGAATGCCCGACGATATATCGCATCATAACGCTGCTGTTGTTCCATGTACGGCAGGAGGAATACCGCGGTACCCATCGGACTGGGCCCCACTCCCCCGTGGAAAGGATTGCCGATCTCGGTTGCTTTGGTCATGTAATCTTCATTGTAATTACCAAACTTCACGCCGCCGGCAGGAAAAGCGTCGTTGACATCGTGATAATTATGCATGGCCAGACCGGTTTGCTTCATATTGCTCGTGCATTCCATGCGTCGGGCCGCTTCCCGGGCAGCCTGAACCGCCGGAAGCAATAAAGCAATCAGAATTCCAATGATCGCGATGACGACCAAAAGTTCCACCAAAGTAAAAGCACGGGCTTTACGAATGAAGCCCAAATGGCAAGTCTCCCCCCACTTTTCTCGTTTAATAAGTACTCTTCTCATGATTCAGGTTTTATCCTTTCTCGCAGTACAAAGTAATAGAAACAAAGTCGAAACCATTCGATACCTTTAAGGTTATAAAAACATGTCAAACTTTACAGCTTGGGCAAATGACTCTTAATCTCTCGCATTCGCGACAAAAAACGCCAATGCTGTTGATTACCATCATTATATCACCCTAAATTTATTTTTGTCAACTGCAAATCTCCGCAAAACAGATACAACTTTGCGTAATATCGTATACCTCAAAAATAAAACAGTTCTCTTTTTCTCCATGGCATTATATTATTATATGAATATTATATTCGACAGGTAAAATAAAGGCAAGCGAAAACACTGAAAGATATTACAAATTTAATATAATATATTATCGAGAGGACCACGCAAGCGGTTTCCGTGCGGTAGGCAGGGGCTTGCTCGCCAGCCGTACCCCTGCTATGCGATCACCGAAATCGTATGGTGTTTCCCCAAAAATCCCAACCCCGTAGAGGAGTTTTTTGGAGTGCGGAGGCTTGCCGCCGCTTTTGAGTGCGTTAAACAAGAGTAACGCGGGAGCTTGCTCCCGGTTCGACCATTACGCTTTGAAAGAGCCCCCCTGTTTTTACAATCGAAAACTCTGTTTTTCACTCCGCGTATTGCGGCGGAGCAACCCCGTAGGGGTTTCCGTATGGTAGGCAGGGGTTCGGCCGTCAGGCCGTACCCCTGCTATGCGATCACCGAAAAAACCAATTCCGTAATTCCGGTCTCGCACGACCGGAATTACGGAATGTTGGTACGAATTCGAACCGTTCACTCCCTAATTGCGCTCGTTTCACTCGCTCCATATACGGGCTTGATGAATTTTCGTCATACCATAAATTGTGTTACGCAAATTTGACGCCAACGCCGATTCCCCAAAAATCCCAACCCCGTAGGGGGGTTTTTTGGAGTGCGGAGGCTTGCCGCCGCTTTTGAGTGCGTTAACCAAGAGTAACGCGGGAGCTTGCTCCCGGTTCGACCATTACGCTTTGAAAGAGCCCCCCTGTTTTTACAATCGAAAACTCTGTTTTTCACTCCGCGTATTGCGGCGGAGCAACCCCGTAGGGGTTTCCGTATGGTAGGCACTCGGTTCGGCCGTTAGGCCGTACCCCTGCTATGCGATCACCGAAAAAAACAATTCCGTAATTCCGGTCTCGCACGACCGGAATTACGGAATGTTGGTACGAATTCGAACCGTTCACTCCCTAATTGCGCTCGTTTCACTCGCTCCATATACGGGCTTGATGAATTTTCATCGTACCCTAAATCAAGGTTCGTTACGACCCAAAAATACTAACCGCGACGATCGTTTATCTTGCGAGAGACATTATCCTAAAGTTAATACCGATGGACGCTGTCGCCTGAGAGCCCGGGGACAACGCCCGTTTGCGTTTAAAATTGCCCTTTGCGTATCATTCGCCTTTTGCGTAAAAGGGCTGTTGCCGGCGGATAATCTTGTCCAGTTTACCAAAATGAGCAAGTAAACCGCCCCAAGCTGTGACCAAGTGGACTTTTTTTAAAAAATTTTTGGTTTTAGGGGATTAACATGCTTGCAATTTCTTTAATTTTCGATTAAACTTTAGTAGTTAGGGATCGGAAGAACGTTTCCGCGGGCACGAGTTTGCGTACAAAAAGCGTAGGTTTTTTGCGTTCGCGGGCGTTTTGAGGTTCCGAAATTGCACGTTATGTTTAAGGTGTTTGAAGTCTCTCGCTTAGAGAAATACATTAAGGTACCTTTTTTTCACAACAGGAGGACAGAAATGTCAAAAATGTCAAGTTTAACTCATCGAAAGGGCTTTACCCTTGTCGAACTGTTGGTCGTTATCGCGATCATCGGTATTTTGATCGCTTTACTTCTGCCTGCCGTGCAGGCGGCTCGTGAAGCGGCACGTCGTATGGAATGCACCAATAAGCTCAAGCAGCTTGGTATCGCTCTGCACAACTATGCCGATGCGAACGCCGAAAGCTTGCCGGCCGGTTGCACGAAGATCCGTAACAAGAGTACGGCCAACGGATATAACGAATATCGTCAGTATGGCCCGGCTGTTCCGCTTCTTCCTTATTTTGAGCAAACTGCGGCTTGGGATTCCATTACGACCGGTGTTTGGGGTGGTGCGGTTCCTTATACGACCGTAACGTCCGCTAGCAATATGTATACATTCTGGCTCGGTGGCGCTACCGGTGGTTATACTACTGACAGTCCAAGTTCGAATACCACGAAGAGCCCGTTCTCCGAAAAGATGCAGCCTCTGCAATGCCCGTCGGACCCGATGTCCAAGCAGTATGCCGGTAATAACTATCCGATGTGCTCCGGTGACTGGTTCGATAACTGTGCTGTAAACCAGACAGGTACCACCGTGGCCAATAACCGTGGTGTTTTCAGCCAGTATAACTGCAGTACAACCACGCTTGCCGGTAAATGGCGTCGTCTTTCCGCGCTCACCGATGGTACCAGTAACACGATTTGCTTCGGCGAACGTTGCTTGGGCGGTTCTTCCGCCAACCGCCTTGGCGGAAAAGCGGCTGTGTATACTCCGGTGAATGGTACGAAGGATGCAGCAGGTACGTTCACCGGTGGTACACAAGCCAGTGATATCAAAGGTCTCATTCTGACCTCTGGTACAAATTCCGGCAAGACCTATAATAGTACCTATGCTAGTGGTGCCAGCCGCTTATATGCTGGTGTTCTTTGGGGTGATGGTCGTATTAATTCAACTTTCTCGACTTGTTCGGCTCCGAATAGTGCTTCCATGGTCACTTCAGGTAGCTTGATTGCAGATGGAACCTCCGGTTGGGCTGCTTCCAGTTATCACAGTGGTGGTGTCAATGTTG
This sequence comes from Thermoguttaceae bacterium, assembly GCA_028695865.1. Lineage (GTDB taxonomy): Bacteria > Planctomycetota > Planctomycetia > Pirellulales > Thermoguttaceae > JAUNBG01. The sequence continues at coordinate 20,958 of JAQVID010000005.1, forward strand.
GTATCGCTGATGGTAGTGTAAAATTCGTTTCCAGTACTATAGAATGCGGCGATGGTGCTGCCCGTACTTACATGTCCGGCAAATCCAAGTTCGGTCTCTGGGGTGCCATGGGTTCGATGAACGGTGGCGAATCGGTTGCTCCGTGATAGCCGCGCGTTGATTCGACCTTGATGGTCATGAACTTGAAAACCCTTTCGGTCTCGATCGAAAGGGTTTTCTTTTTCTTGCAAGGCGGCGTATGGAACGTTGCGACGAATGTGAGCTTTTTATAATCGTTACAAACGCAATATTGGCCAGGAACGCAAAATTTTTTCAAATAATTTCGATTTCATTGTACACAATCCTGGCGAATTTTGTTAAAATATGACTGGAATTATTGTCGTTACGGATCATTTTTCGAACTGCTTTTTGTGAGTGAAAACCGGTTTTAGTTGATTTTTCGTGTTGCACGGTCTGGATCTCCTGTTTTCCAAAGGTAAACGGAGTGTGAACCGCCAAAATTGAAGTATCGGGAACATAATATACTCATCCCGAAGAGGATGCTTGTTGCGTAGCGAATTTCCATGGTGAGGAGTATTGTAATCGGTGAGCAAGACCACCCTTTAGACCTTTATGTATCGGATTGAGTGAATTGATGACTTATAAGCATGGCCGAATTCTGTTTCGCGGGATAATCTTCACTTTGTTTTTTATTCTCTTTCTTACGGGAACAGGCCCCGGGTTTTGCTCAAAACTTCCAACAGGCGGCAGTCCGCTTCTTTTTGTCGCAACGGCCGTGTCGTGGACAGTAAGCTGGATCGCGGGCACCGTTGGTCTGCTCTTTATCATAGGATGTATATGGCGGCGGCGTCTGTTTTGTCATTTT
>JAQVID010000327.1 GCA_028695865.1 Thermoguttaceae bacterium
GCGTTACCCTTATTTAACGCACACAAAAGCGGCGGCAAGCCGCCGCACTCCAAAATGTCCGCTTGCGCGGTTGGGATTTTTCCTCACGTTCACCGGGTGGTGTGATTTATTTGCCCGTTTCGATAAGATAGTCAAGCCCGTAATGGAGGTCGCTTGCGACCGGAATTACGGAATATGGGGACTCCTTCGAACCGATCATTCCCTAATTGCGCTCGTTTCACTCGCTCCATATACGGGCTTGGGGAGTTGGGATTTTTCGGCGGGGCGAATAACAGGTTTTTCGCCCGCTGTACGTAACGTTGGTTCACCGCTTAAAACGTGTTGGCCTGATCATACGTCTTTGGCTTCTTTCTCCTGACGGGCACGCTGTTCCGCCTCCCGCTGCAGACGCTGCTCTTCTTCATGCAGACGCTGCTCTTCTTCGAGTTGAACGCGGCGTTCTTCTTCAAGCTTGGCGTAATGTTCCGTTTCGAGCTGCTTCATGTGACGGCGCAGTCTCGGCGAGCAGAATTCCCTGATACGTTCCACAATGGCATACAAACCTGGTATCATGGAACGGCCAATAATAATATCGAAAATCATCCCGATACAGGTAGGAACCCCAATGGCGATACGACTGCTGGCACCGGCACCAGACGCGAATACAAGCGGCAAGACGCCCAGCACGAACGACCAGGCGGTCATCAGAACGGCGCGGAATCGGGCATCAGCGCCGTTTACAGCGGCATGTTCAATGGTACATCCGCTCTCACGTTGCACTTTGGAGAACTCAACAATTAAAATTGCGTTTTTACACGCCAGTCCAATGAGCATCACCAAACCTAATTGGCCGTAGATCGACATGGACAGTCCCCAGAGTTTCATTCCGATCATCGCCCCCAACGAGGCGGAAACCACGGAAAGCAAAACGGAAACAGGAATGGTCCAGGATTCATACTGTGCGACCAGAAACAGATATCCGAAAACCATTGCCAAGATGAGCAACGGCAGGATTCGTCCCTGATTTTTCTTTTCCTGAAAACTCATATCGGTCCACTCCAGGTGATACCGTTTGTCCAGTTCCATATTTTCAATTTTGGACATATACGCCCCGGAACTGGCACCGGGCATAAGTTGCAAGTTGATCGTTGCGGACATGAATTGATTATACCGATTGATCTGCTGTGCTCCGACCGTATACTGCACATCCCCCACAGCGGTAAACGGGACCATCTTGCCCGACTTGTTTGGAACATAGAGATTCCGTATATTATCGACGACGCTTCGATACCCTTTTTCGGACTGCACTTGAACCTTGAACGTGTAACCGTACAAATTGAAATCGTTGACATAAAACGATGCCAATTTCGATTGCAACATTTTAAAAATGTCGTTGACACTGACCCCGATCATTTCGGCTTTTTCGCGGTCAATTTTCAGTTCCAACTGCGGTGTTGACGCGTTAAATTGACACATCGAATAGAGAGTCTGCGGGAACTCCTCTTTGTTCATGGTCATCATCGCGAAATCCTGACCGGCCTGGGCCAACTCTTGCGGTGTTACGTCACCGGAAGCGCAAAGAACACAACTAAGGCCGCCGGTCATACCCAGTCCCATAATGGCCGGAGGTGTAAAGCACATGATTTTTGCGCTGCCGACCTTGGAGCATTCCTCTTGTACGCGCCCCAAGATGGCGCCCAACTGAAGTTCTTTTGATTTTCTTTGGTCCCAATCGGTCAACTGGATAACGAGCATGGCCTGATTTTCGCCTTGTCCGCCGGTAAACGACTGACCGATAACGGCGATTATGTTTTTAACACCAGGCGAACCGATAAACTTTTTCTCCAATCGTTTGATCACGGCATCGGTCCGAATAAAGGAAGCTCCGGGCGGCAGTTCAATCGTGCAGAACATGGCTCCTTTATCTTCGGACGGCAGAAACGAGGAAGGGATACTGCGATAGAAGACATAATTCGCGGCAAGGATAACCCCGAAAAAAAGGACGGCCAGGATCACACGCCGGGCCAACAGGTTGCATATTCCCAAATAGCTTTTTCGGCTTTTTTCGAGCGCGACATTGAACGGTTTGAAGATGGGATAGAACAGGCCGTTCACGACTTTATCGAACTTCGTTTTATCGTTCTTTCCGCGCAGAATCAAGACGCACAAGGCGGGAGAAAGCGTCAGTGCGTTGATGGTCGAAAGAATCAGGGCAATGGACATGACGACGGCGAATTGTTTGTATATTTCACCGACCATTCCCCCGTAAAAGGCGATGGGGACATAAATGGCACAAGAGACAAGAGTGGTCGCGATAACCGCTCCGGTAATCTGATTCATACCGCGATACGTAGCTTCTTTGGCGGTCAGACCTTGTTCGATTCCGGTCATCACGTTTTCGACGACGACAATCGCGTCGTCGACGAGTGAACCGATAACCAGGATGAGAGCAAACATGGTGAGCACGTTGATACTGTATCCCATGAGGAGCATTAAGGGAAAAGTACCCAGCAGAGAAACGGGAATGGCAAGGGCAGGAATAATGGTCGCTCGCCAATCCTGTAAAAACAGGTAGGTTACAAGCACCACCAGGATCAATGCTTCAAGAAGAGTATGGATAATTTCGTTAATGGAAATTTGAATAAACTTTGTCGGATCGAACCCGTTTACGTAATCAATACCGTCCGGGAAAGTTTTTTTGAGCTTCTCAAATTCGGCTTGAACGCGTTGCATGGTTTTGAGGGCATTGGCTTCACTATTACGAAAGATACCCATGGCGACACACGGTTTGCCATTGAAATAAGCGGCGGAACCATAGGACTGCGACCCGAGTTCAACACGAGCAATGTCCGACAATTTGACAATACGTCCTTTTCCGTCGGAACGAACGATAATGTCTTCAAACTCGTTAACCTGATCCAGACGTCCTTTGACGTTGATTTTAAGCTGAACCATGTCGTTGCTTTTCTCAATCCCGATCGAGCCGGCGGCGGCCTGAACGTTTTGCGTTCGAATGGCGGAAGCGACCTCTTCGGTTGAAATACCCATGGTGGACATTTTGAGCGGGTCAAGCCAAATGCGCATACTGTCGTAATCTTCGGACATCATCATGGCGTTTGCCACACCATCGACGCGAGCAAGCGCCTCCAGTACGTTCGTCTTGGTGTACGTACTCAGTTCCCGAATGGAATACTTCTCCGGATCGGCGATCATGGTGAACATGCCGATGATATCGCTCGTCATTTTTCGAACGGTCAAACCTTGTTGCTTGACTTCGGACGGAAGAATCGGCTCGGCCCGACTGATCGCGTTCTGCACGTTCACTTGGGCAATATCACTGTCGGCCCCATAATCGAACGTCAGGGTCAAGGTATAAGTTCCGTTATTGGCCGAGTCCGATGAGTAATAAAGCAAATGCTCCAGACTGTTCATCTGAAGTTCAATCGGAGCGGCGACCGTATTGACAATATCTTGGGCACTGGCCCCGGGATAGGTCGTGGAAACACGCACCTGAGGCGGGGCGATTTCAGGATATTCCGCGACCGGCAGACTCGGTATGGCAAGGCACCCGGCCAGGACGAACAAAATACTAACAACAATGGCAAGTTTTGGACGCTCAATAAAAAGATGAGAAATCATTGCTCAATACCTCACTTTCCCGCCGGCTGCTTTGCCGCGGCCGGGGCAGGAGCGTTATTTTGAGGGAGAGGAACGAGTCCCGGCGCAGTCGCACCATGTTCTGCCGCTTCGGGTGCAGTCATTCCCGGTCTTGTCGCCCCCGGTCCTGTCGCTCCGGGTGCAGTCATTCCCGGTTGGGCAGGAACCGGTTGTGTTGAAACCGATTGGGTGGGCGCAGGAAGAGGAACAGCGGCCGGTGCGGCTGGTGTAGCGGGTGCGGTTAACGCGACCGGGGCGGCGGGTGCAGTTGACGCGGCGGAAGGTACAGGATTATTTGATTCCTTGGGAGGGGTCTGTCCCGATTCTTCGGGCGGATCGTTTTTAACCGGCATTCCTTCCTTCACCTTGTGAGTTCCATCGACGATAATCGTTTCACCCGCTTTCAGTCCCCCCGCGATACACTGCAAACCTTCGGATTCAGGGCCAAGAACAATACGTCGCTGATGAGCCTTTTGTTCCGCATCGACGACATAAACGAACTGCCCACGGGAATCGTGAACAATCGCCGAGGTTGGAACCGCCGGAAGTAAAGCCTCGGTTTTGGTTTGGACGGTCACTTTGGCAACCCCGCCCGGATTGAGGATACCGGTCGGATTTTCCATGATTCCCCAAACCGTAATCGTATCGGTTCCGGTATCAATCGCATTGTCGTAAAAAGCAAATTTGCCTCGTCGCTCGTAAACATGCCCATTGGAAAGAATGACTTGGATGAAATCTTTATCTTTATTCTTACTCACTTTTTCGAAATACTCGGTAAAATCTTTTTCACTGACATTGAATCGAATATAAATAGGATCAAGCTGGGCAACCGTGATAAGCGGAGTACTCTGCGCGTTGACGTAGTTGCCAAGCGTATAGGCCAAGCGTCCTGCTTTACCGGTAATTTCCGAATAAATCTTCGTTCGATCCAGGTCGAGTTGTTTGAGCGCAAGAGTCGCTTGCGCCGTTCGCAGAGCCGCCCGGGCTTCTTTCAGGGACGCTTCGGCGCCCAAACGCTGAGCTTGAGCGGTTTCCAAAATGCTTTCGGTACTCTCCATATCATCGAGGGAAACGGCACTGCTCTGACGATACAGTTCCTGATTTCGCTTAAAACTCTTTTCGCGGTAGCGAATCAGCGCGTCGATCTCTTTGATCTTGGCTTCGAACTGCTGAATGGTCGCATGGGCAGACTCAACATTTGCCTGAGCGGCTTCAACATTAGCCTTCCAATCAGCATCTTCAATTTCGAAAAGCAAATCCCCTTTTTGTACAGTTTGACCTTCACGGAAGGCGATTTTTGTAATTTTTCCGGAC
>JAQVID010000328.1 GCA_028695865.1 Thermoguttaceae bacterium
CGACAAGAATCCCGAACCGGTCGTCAAGAAAGCTGTTTTCTCCGCCCTTGGTTTCATCGCCAACGACGAAGCCGCTGCGATTCTGCTGGCCGCTTCCAAAGGTCCGAAAGACGCGAACTTTGTGGTGTGGGCCGGATTGGCAGACGCCATGCTCGACGCCGCTGAAAGCTTTGAAGTCAAAGGGAATACGGCCAAAGCTCTCGAACTGTACGACGCGGTTGTGATCCCGTCGTTCCCGGTTTTTGCTCAGAAAGCCGGAGCATATCACGGACTTCTTGCCCGTAAGGGAACCGCTGCCGCGACGCTCGTTGAAAAACTTCAATCGCCCAAGAAGTGCTGCTTCTCCGGAGGTCTGAAGACGGTTCGCGAATACGCCGCCGCGGATTCCGAGGCGATTTGCAAAGCGGTCATTGCCGTTGTGCCGAAGTTGGACGATGTTCGTAAAGGACTTGTGCTTCGCGCTTTGGCCGATCGTGGCGACGCGGCGTCCCGAAAACTGGTACTGCCCGTCTTGATCGAACAAGGCAAGTCTGGTTCTGACGTTGTGAAAAAGGCCGTTATTCAAGGCTTTAAGAGAGCCGCCGCATCTGATCCTGCCGCCTTTGTCGCTTTCGCGAAAGAGCAAAAGCTGTTCGCTCAAAATGATCCGATCGCCGATATTTTTGCCGATGTCGTGATCGCCAATGGCAATAGTGTTGTGGATGCCGCTATTCTGGCCGCGTTCAATGACGCACAGGCCAAGTCGCTCTTTGTCAATGCCAAAGACGAAGCTTCTGTCGCGTCGGCCAAGGCTTTGCTCAAAATGATCCAATGGCGACGTCTTGTCCAAACGGCTGCTCCTTTGGGAACGATTCTTGCGTCGGCCAATCTTGACCCGGCGGTTCGGGACGCGTGCTATGGAGCGTTGGCCGAAGCGGTTACGCTTGATACATTTGATCTGCTCGTCAAAGCACTTGACGGGGAAAAAGACGCCGCGAAAGTCGACTGGTTCTTGCGCGCCGCGTGTACCCGTTTCCCGCGTGAGCAATCGGCTCAAGCCGTAATAAAAATCTTCAAGGCGGCTTCGACAGAGGACAAGATCAAGCTCATGGGTCTGCTCAAGCAGATAGGCGGAACGACCGCTCTGAAGTGTATTGAAGACGCGTGCTGGAGTGCCGATACGATCGAAGAAGCGACCAAGGTACTCGGCGAATGGAATACACCGGATGACGTAGAACAAGTTGCGGCCGCGTGTCTCAAGATCGCCAAAGAGTCGCCGCAAAACAAATATCGGGTTCGCGGTATTCGAAGCTTTGTCCGTATTCCGCGTCAGTTCAATCTGCCGATTGATCAGCGAATCGCCATGTGCCAAACGGCGTTTGATTCCGCTACGCGTCCGGAAGATAAAGCCCTTGTTTTTGACGTCTTTGCGCGAATAACCGAAGTGTCCGCGATCAAGGCCGTTCTGAAATATACGCAGTATCCTCCGTTTAAAGATCGGGCTTGCTCCACCGCGGTATCCGTCGCCGAGAAACTCAATCTTGCCAAGCCCGGTTGGGACTGGAAGACCAAAGACCCCGCGGAAGAGAAAAAGGCCGAAGATGCCCGACTTGGTGCCATTAAGACCTTGATCGAGTGCATGAACGAAGTCAAAGCGACTACCGCGAAGAAAGACCTTCAGGCACGTGCCCAAAAGGTAATTGATCGCTGGAAGTAAAATCTGTTTCGGTTCAAAGTTCGTGTTGCCTGTATCTGAAAATCCCCTGTTTTTCGAAGGTGTTTATCCAGAGAAACGGGGTGATTCAGGTTGCAACGCGAAAAAAACAAGTAAAACTGTATATGAAGGAATGAAAATGAAAAATTGGATGATTGCCTTGTCGGCTTGCATTGTCATGTTGACGTCAGTCAATGTCTTTGCTCAGGACACAACCGCGAAGTGCAGTTGCAATTCGCTCAGTGCCGCGGAACAGAAGCTCGGATTCAAGCAACTGTTTGACGGAACGAAACTTTGTTCTAAAATTTGGCAGGGAAGTATCGACGGTTATCCGGTCGATACTGCCACAGGAACTTTCCGCTGCAATAAAGGCGGTCAGCTCATGACGATCGAAGAATACGACAACTTTGTCTTCCGTTTCGAATTCCAACTTCCCCCCAAGGGAAACAATGGTGTTGGTATCCGAACGAAGCTTGGAGTGAATCCGGCTTATGACGGAATGGAAATTCAGATACTCGGCGATGATTATGCCGGTGCCAAAGATTGGCAAAAGCATGGTTCCATTTACGGTGTCGTTCCTGCGAAAACCGGGGCACTCAAACCGAATGGCCAATGGAATACCGAAGAAATCGTCGCTCTTGGAACCAAGATCAAAGTCACGGTCAATGGTCAGGTTATTGTCGATGCCGATATCGCCAAGGCTTCGCCGGTTGACGGGCACAAGCACCCGGGTTTACTCAATAAGTCGGGTGTCGTCGGTTTTCTGGGACACAATGATCCGGTCGTGTTCCGTAACGTCCGTATTAAAAAGATTGTTTGTGAGGAGTGCCTCAAGAAAATCGCGGATGCCGAAAAGAAGTAAGCGATTTGTCTGCTGTACGTAATCACGCAAGAAAATTGGAGTCTGGCGACAAGCCGGGCTCCATTTTGCGTATGGGGGCATTTTGCGTATGGGGGCATTTGGGGAATGCCGAGCTTGCTCCCGGTTTCACTTTTGCGCTTTTCAGGGGGGGCTGGTTTTTACTTCCCGGAGAGGGGAGTGAATTTTTTATCTTCCCTGTGACAGGCCAAAGTCCAAGCCAAAGTCCAGGCTAAAATCCAAGCCAAAGGGTTGTTTGGACTTCTTGCTGTGTTTGATCTTTCGTGTTGTGGAACAATTCGGAAAATTTCTCCTCAATCTGATCGAGACGCGGAACCGCGCAGAACGAGCACTCTCTTACGGAACGAGCACTCTCTTGACGAACAGGGGGGCCGCGTGATATAATAATTCGAAAGTGGTGTGTGTTCGCTGCGGCTTGGTCTTCCACGCGGCTTGTGGCGGATATGCCCGGAGTGATTTATCGTGTTTCGAGTTTTGAAAGGCATACTGAAAGATGAAATGGAAGTGGAACCTGTTGGCAGTGTTTTTTTTGTTCGGCCTGATGTCAAGTATTTTGGCGTCAGAACCGCTTATTCCGTGTCGAACGGTCGATGTTCCCGGGTTTGCGGTCAAGGGGGCTGTGCCTGCCTGGACTTGGTCTTGCGAAGACAAGTTGGGTGAAGCGACAATCGAAGATCATGGAGGTCCTGAAGGTCAGGCATGTGTTCATATCCGTTATTCGGGCGAGAAACGCTGGTATTATCAGGTCGTTGTCGCGGCGGTCAAGGCGGGAAAAGACGAAGGCATGATGATCGACGCCTGGGGTCAGGCGACCCAGGGTTTCGTCGAAGTCTTTGTTCGTGGGGTCGATAAAAAAGGCAAGGTCGGCACTCCGTTGAATAAATGTCAAAAGCCGGGCCTGCTGGCTTCACATGAAAATCCGAACTGGACGATGTTTCTCGATCCGGTTTACGGCATGGAAAATTTTGACCGGGTGGAAGTCTCGTTTACGGGAAAAGGGGCGGCGGACATACGCCTTGCGTCTCCCCGATTTCTGAGGGGCAAACCTCTTTCGGCGGGCGCCTGTCCCAAAATAGAAGGTTGTGGGACGAGTAAGAGACCGCTGAAACTTGACCGTGGATTTGAGGTCGTTTATTCGGACAGCGGCATGCATTTGCTTTGGCGCATTCTGCCGGAAGACCGTGCGGACACAGGCTTTTATATTGATCGAATTGACTGCACAAACAAAAACGCGGTATCAGAAGCGAAACGAATTACCGATAAGGCGGTTGTTGCGACTTCCGACTTTATTGATCGCACCGCCAAGCCGGAGCATACTTATGAATGGTGCTTGCGTAAAGCAGAGCAGGGCAGTAGTGATTCGAACGTGATTGCCCGCGTTAAAGGAAGTGTGCCTCTCAATTATAAAAAGGCTGTGCCGTACCGCGTTTTTCCCCTTGAAGGCAAGCAGATATGCGAGCAAGTCGCGGTTGCCGATCTGAATGGCGATGGAGCACTTGACTTTGTCGTCAAATACCCGGGCGGTAATGTTGATCCTTGGGACAAGGCGTGGGTTCCCAGTTCTGATACTTATAAATTGGAAGGTTGGGATTCTTCCGGCAAACGACTTTGGACGATTGATCTTGGCTGGTCCATTGAGCTTGGTATTTGGTATTCGCCTGTTCTGGTGTACGATTTGAATGGTGATGGCCGCGCTGAAATCATAGCCAAAACGGGCGAAGGAGACCCGCGCAGTCCTTCCGGGCGGGTACTTTCCGGCAAGGAATATCTCACCGTATTTGACGGTCAGACCGGCAAGCCCATTGCTCGGGCTCCCTGGCCCGACGGACAAGGGATGATGTACAGCCGATTCAATCGCAATCTCATGACCATCGCTTATCTTGACGGACGAACGCCGTTTATTGTTGCTCTTCGCGGGTCGTACAATCATCACCGACTCCTTGCGTACCAGCTCAACGGCAAGAAGCTGGAAGAAAAGCTCCGCTGGAACAATATGTTCGAAAAGCAGGAATATTGGGGCCAAGGCGCTCATAATCTTCACGCGGCGGATGTTGACGACGATGGCCGTGAAGAAATTTGCATTGGAGGCATGGTACTTGACGATAACGGTCAACCGCTTTGGGGGTTGGGACTTGGTCACCCCGATCAGATGTATGTCGGCGACCTGGACTCCACGCGGCCCGGAATGGAAGTCTACTTGGGAATCGAAATGCCGGCCAAAAAGAACGGTATGTGCATGGTCGAGGCAAAGACCGGAAAAATTCTTTGGGGATACGACAAGCCAACCGGTCATATTCACGGCAGCGGACTTTGCGCCGATATTGATGATCGCTATCCGGGAACAGAATGCTTTTCCGGCGAGGAAAAACATTCC
>JAQVID010000329.1 GCA_028695865.1 Thermoguttaceae bacterium
CTTTCGCGACTTCAATAGTCAGAACACGTTCCGCGTCAAGCTGCGGAACTTCTGCCCGAAGAGCCGAAGGCAAAAAGAGCAAAAATACCCAGGACAAGGATAATAAGAAAATACGATGTTTCAAGATAGAATCGATACCTTGACATTTGTTCCGGTTTGTTGTCTTCAATATCCGTTGATGAACCTGCATGGTAGTCGTCTCCTTTGTTATATGTTCATATGTTGTTCATTCTGGAATGATCTGTCCCGCGCGAGGGAACAAACCATTCAGGTACGGCCTGTATGGTTCGATTTTTTCGTTCAACGACAGTTGATCCATTCATGAGCCTTAGAATGAAGATAGAAGAAAGTTACGGTCATGTCAACCATAATGATGTTGAATTAGAAAAAATAATGCGATTTTTTGTTAAATGTCATGAAACTGAAATCAAAAAATTGCAATATATCACGAAGCGTAAAAAATCTGGTGTAAACAGCCGGGGGGGGGGGCAATGATACTCTGACGCCGGCTTGGGGAAAAAGCTTGTACCGCGGACGGGAACTCTTGTGAAATACTATAGTGTATCCGGTTGACGCAGAGCGTCCCGGGCATCGAGATCGGCAATGAGTTCTTTGAACGCCGCCTGAACATCGACATCGTGTTGAAGTCGGGCATCCAAATCGCGATAACCATGCAAGATTGTTGTGTGGTCCCTGTTGGAGAACCAGCGGCCAAGCTGCTGAAGCGTAAGGTCGGTGAGATTCCGTGCCAGATAGATCGTCATGTTCCGTGAGAGTACATTTGTTTTCATACGGCTGGCACTTCGCATATCGCCAATTCGAACGGCGTAATACTTTGCGACTTTTCGGGCAATTTCTTCAAGGGTCCAGACGTGGTGCGGCTGGCGTTCCTCAAGGAGAGTGCGTACCCGGGCAAGCGTCAGGTCTTTGCCAAGTCGCTGTTTGACATGAACAAGCTGGAGTATGGTACCGTGCATGCCTTCGACACTTGGCGGAAGCGAATCCGTGAGGAGGTTGACGACTTCCGGCAAGAGTTCCAAACCGTAATAATTGGCCATGCGACTAATGAGAAATTTGCGTACCGGAGTGGACGGAAAGCGAACAGGCACGGTCATCCCGGCAACGAGTCGGGCGGTAAGGCGATCCATGAAATGTTTTGAGAGTCCGGGAAATTCGGACATGGTGAGTACGACGAGCGATTGAGTCTTGCGACACAGCTCAAGTATGGACAAGAGCTCTTCCTGGCCGGCCGGACGCTCTTCGAGAAAATCTATGTCGTCAATGACCACTATGTCCGAATTCTCGAACAGAACGCGGTATTCTCGCATTTCCTGCTTGGCAAGCGCGTTTGTGAAATGACGAAAGAAGTCGTTTCCCGTCAGGCATACACCTGTCGAGCGGGGATAGGTATGTCGATAGAGTTCATAAATTCCATTGGCCAGATGAGATTTACCACAACCGGGCGGACCGTGAAATACGATCGGAAAAAGATGGGGAACGTAACGGCAGGGAATATAATCGACTATGGCGGGAAAACGTGTCTGGTGTTGGGATGAAGATTGGGGTGCCAACGGATAAGAGGCCTGTGGAAAAGGGAGCGAAATTTTTTTATCCGATAAAGAGTGCTTGGGGGGGGACGCACTTGCGCCGTTTTCGGCAAATCTTGGTATACCTTCGAGTATCCAGTGGACCAACGCTTCGGTCAGGCGATTTTCCGGACCGGCAAGAAAACCGTCGAACAAGGGAGGTCGTTGAGAGCGTCGGGACCGTTTTTCGATCTCGGGCCTGATACCACCCGGCAGGGGAAGCCAATGAAACAAATCCTCGTTCGACATGACAATGTTTTTATTTAAAAAAGTACTTGAAACCTCGGTTTCGTGTTTTCCGGGCTCAACGATACCGCGTCAAGTTCGGAACATGGCCACGGATCGCTCGTGTTTACAGGACTTTGCGGAAAAGCCCTTATTTTTTTACTTCGAAATCAACGTCTATAATATCGTCGTCCTGTTCCTTTCCCGGAGCACCGCCAAGACGGGAATGAGTTGATCGTGACGTGGTGAACTCGTCGCCATAGGCATCCTGACCCGCATTTGACGACTGCGTGTGAAAATAAAAGCCGCTGCTTCGAGTATCAAAACCGGACAAAACTCCCGCTGACAAACGTCGCCCAACGAACCGGATCGTCAGTCGTCGGCACCACGGAATCAAAAGAAATAAACCAGCGAAGTCGGTAAGGAATCCGGGAAGTGTGAGCAGAAAACAGGCCAGATAAAGCATCATATTGTCCAGAATGTGTCCATCAGGGAGTTCCCCGGACAGTACTTTCTCAATATTGCCTTTTGCGCGGAATTGGTAATACTTCGAAAGAGAAAAACCAAGGAAACTGGTTGTGATGGTCAGGAAGATCGCTTGTAACCAGCCCCAATAAATTCCGACGAACGCAAAAGTAATAATCTCCAACACGGGAAGAATAACGAATACAAAAAACAGTAAAAGATTCATATATATCCTTTTGGTAATCGATAAATTGATTTGTGCGTGCTATTTGGAGGTAATTTTAATTATTATTTCCAGTTTAACAATTGACTTGGTAAAAAAAGGGGTAAAATAGTTGATTGGAGGCAATTTATGGTTGACTTTCAGGTAAAAAATGGTTAGTTTAGAGCATATAACTTTAGTATACGTCAAAACCGCGACTTTTCAACCCCTTAATTCCTTAACAGGAAAATTTGATTATGGCCAAACGACTGAACTATCTTGGAATTCTGAACAAGCAAGGCTTGCTCAGCGCGACGCAGGTAAAAGAAGCACAGCAACTGTCCAATCAGACCGGTTGCAAGCTTCAAGAAGCTCTTGTTCGTCTCGAATACGTAACAGAAGAGCAGATTGCCAAGGCAATCGCCGAAGAGTTTAATAAACCGTACGTGAATCTGAAAGATGTCATGATTCGTCCGGCGGTCATTGAATTGATCAATGAGGCGATAGCCCGGGAAAATTGCGTGCTTCCTTACGACGAGGAAGAGGACGGCACTCTTATTGTTGTGATTAGTGACCCGAACGATATTGAGGTGCTGGAGAAGTTGCGATTCATTCTCCAGCGACCGATTGACGTTTATGTGTCGAGTCATTCGGCCATTCAAGAGGCGATCAACGTACATTATGGCCAGAGTGTGGTTGAAAGTACGGACTCCATGATCAACGAATTGACCGACACGGCGATCAACTTTACCCAAATAGACGATGGGTCCGACGCGACGTCGGCCACGGTGGGTGGCGCGACGGAAAGCGATGCCCCGATTGTTCGTTTGTGCGACCAGATTATTGCTGAAGCGGTTCAACTTCGAGCTTCCGATATCCATGTGGAGCCGTTTGAGGACCGGGTACGAATTCGGTACCGAATCGATGGCAAGCTGGTCGAACGTGAAGCCCTTCCTGCCCGATTTCATGGAGCTTTGATTTCCCGTTTTAAAATTCTTGCCAAGCTTGATATTGCCGAGCGTCGTCGAACGCAGGACGGTCGAATCAAATTGACCTTGGGTGACAAAGAACTTGACCTTCGCGTTTCCGTTATTCCGACGAATCACGGGCAATCGATTGTCATGCGTATTCTGGACAAGGACAATATTCGTGTCAGTCTGGTCCAGCTTGGATTTAGCGAACGCGATTACAAGCGTTTTCATTCGCTCATTTCACGTCCGAACGGTATTATTCTGGTGACCGGTCCGACGGGGTCAGGCAAAACGACCTCGCTTTACGCGGCTTTGAACGAATTGAACACGCCGACGCGAAAGATTATTACCGCCGAGGACCCTGTGGAGTATTATCTTCCAGGAATCAATCAGGTGGAAATCAAGCATTCCATCGGTTTGGATTTCGCGGCGGTTATCCGGTCCATGTTGCGACAGGCCCCCAACGTCATTCTGGTCGGTGAAATGCGGGACCTTGAAACGGCTTCAATGGGAATTCAGGCTTCACTGACCGGACACCTTGTTTTCAGTACGCTTCACACGAACGATGCCCCGGGCGCAATCACCCGACTGGTCGATATGGGGGTTCCGCCCTATCTCGTGACCAGCTCAGTGATTGGGATCATGGCCCAGCGGCTTGTTCGAACGATTTGTCCGAAGTGCAAGCGACCGTATACGCCCTCGCCCGCCGAATTGGAACTGGCCCATATTCCGCCGGAAGTCGCGGAAAGAACGACCTTTTACAAAGGGAAAGGGTGTATCAATTGCAATAAGTCCGGGTACCGCGGGCGGCGCGCCGTCTTCGAACTGATGATGATGTCGCAAAAAGTTCGTGAACTGGCCTTCAAAGGCGCTTCGACAACGGTCATTCGAAACGCCGCGCGAAGTGAAGGCATGCACGTCCTGTTTGAAGACGGGATCACAAAAGTTCTTACCGGAACGACGACGATTGAAGAAGTCGTTCGGGTTGCCCGACTGGATGAATAGCGGCCGTATGGCTGTAACGTTATTGTAATATTGTAACACGAGTTCAATAAGTTAGGCGTATAATCGGAATACCTGTCGGTAAAAGCTTTTTTTTTGTGAATTTTGCCGATAGTCCGACAAGTCATGCTGGTAATTTGTGAACGCCTTTGCTATAATAAGAGAGGACTTGTTCTGCTTGTGTTCCGGTACTGGACACAGAGATTTGTTAAGGCAGTAAAAGCAGGAAGATTGGGAGGAGTGTAAACACAATGGGAACTATCTTAATTGATAAGTTGTTGGAAACGGTGGTCGTGCGGGGAGCAAGTGACTTGCACATAGCCGTGGGGCAGCCTCCGGTTCTTCGACTTCACGGTCGATTGGTGAAATTGGAAACCAAGGTTTTGGAGCCGGCAGATACCGTTTCGTTGATGAAAAGTATAACGCCTGGGCGGTGTCAACAGACGCTTCAGGAGACGGGCGGTGCCGACTTTGGTTTTGCGTTTGGCGAT
>JAQVID010000330.1 GCA_028695865.1 Thermoguttaceae bacterium
TTTTCCAAACGAGGCAAATAAAGCTGATGCGATTCAAAGAGTTTTCTCGAAAGAGAATATCCGGAGCGTTTGGACGAAACGTCGTATGGTGAACCGCCCTTTTCGGCTTCGACCTGCTCTTGCGATTCGGTGGAAGATACCGGCGTTTTGTCGTTGCTTCCTTCGGCAGTACTGTCGCCTCCTTGTGAACTGTACGTGTCACGACGACCGGTTTTATCGCTGTCGTTTTCAGGATTCTTTTCCGAAACCGATTGCTCTTCGTTTGCGCTCTTTGCTTGACGCGACACGCTTTCACTCTTGTTGTCCGACAAAGAATCTTCTTCCGACGGAATACGTCCGTCTACGGTCAGCATGCGCGTCGCGGCAGGTAAATCACGAGAAGGAATGTGAAAGGTCAACTCAATTCGCTGGCTGTATCGATGCACGTCCAGATCAAGACGCACTCGGCCTTTGGCGTCGGTTTGCACCGATTGGCCCACTCCGTCCACACTGATTTCAAGCGGTTTGTACTTCGGAGGCAATTTCATGAAACAGTGATCTTTCTGCGCAACTCGCAAGTCCATGACCGTGGAACCACTCATGGAGCCGTCGGCATGAAGGCAGAAAAGATACTCCGCGCCCGTGACCAGCGGCGAATTCGACCCCAGTACGATGGCCGCCGCGTAATCATCGCGAGTAACCTGATACTGCTGGAAATCGCCGCGAGTCATACCGGAAAAACGTGTGACCGCATTGGAGAAAAGATTATCGCCTCCGGTCGCGAAACGGCCTTGAGACATACCGACCGCGATCTGTCCGGGGGGCGTAACAAGTTTCATGAGTCCAATAGTGTCCCAACGCAGCGACCGTAAATTGTTCTGCTCGCGCAGCGGAAGGAATATATACCGGTCAATGGAAGCGCGAATAGGCGTGGACGCGTTTCCTGGCCGCAGGGCAGACTCGGAAGAAGTCGCGGAACCTTTAGCCACAGGGGGCGCAATTTGATTTAACCGACTGGTTAGCGTTACCAGACCGACTCGCGGAAGACGCAGCGTTTCCGTATTGGCCGTCAAGGGTAAATAAATTTGAAATTCGGCTTTGCCTCGCAAAAACGTATTGGGTTGAACGCGAACGACTTTTTTGCGGTCCGTCGGTACAACTTGCCAAATCGCCGATGGTTCGACGACGACCGGCCCGGAACAAAGTTCGTCCAGTTCAAGTTCAAACGCGTCGAGTTCACCGCCTCGCACATCGAGCGAAAAAAGAACGGCGGCTTCCCAACCGAGATTGAGACGCTGGAAGAGTATTGTCTGTTGGCGCCCGGTTACTTTGGGACGATTAAACTGGAGTCGGACCTTCACATCCGAAGGCGTATCACCGGTCATTCCCGCGTTTTCTTCCAAATAGAAATCGCCTATATAAAGGACCTGTGGGGTCAATTCGGCGAAAAACGTTTCCGCGGACACGTCGTTTTCAGAACCCGCTTTCGCAATCGGTTTCGATAAATCAAGGTACAAGCCCGGTGAACGGTATATTTTCAAACGCGTCTGCTGCTTGTGTGTTCCTTCAAGTCGGAAAACCGGTAAATCGAAGTCTGTCCCGAGTATCGATTTGGTCTTTCCTTTAATTCGAATGAAATGACGGCCCGAAAGCGGCATGCGGAAAAGCAGAAACAGCTTGCCCGGGGTTTGGTAATATTCCGGGGTTTCCACCATACTGTTGTTCTCGTCGAATACGGAAACGCTTTCCGGGACGAAATACGGATCAACCTGAAACGTGCAGCGTAACAGGTTGGACAAACCGCGAACATCGGCCCGATAATCGATACTCGTATGAGCGGGGCAAAAAGCAAGAGCCAATCGCTGCGTTGCTTCCATTGGTTCGTTTTTGAGCTGGATCGAAACAAGCCAGCCCGGATTGGGACGTTGAAGATCATAAGCGGCGCGAACAACGGCGTTTTCCGTTTCTCCCCAGGCGTTTTGAAAAACCCGGGTCGAGACGTCCCCCGGAGGAAGATTGACATATGAAACCGTTTGACTTTCCGTCACGCCAATCCAACTGCGCGTAATACGGCATTGAGTCGCCTTGATTCGGGGAAGTCGTATTTGACCGACTCCTGAAAAACCATCAACGACATAATTCGTTGACAACGTAAGCATGCCGGAAACAGGACGTTTGAACGTTACCCGAACAATGTCTTTCTGAACCGGATCCGTTTCGACCGATTCGATTTGTGCTTCGTTGCAATTACATTGTCCCGAGAAGAGATAACGCGGATCGTGTTGCAAGTAGAGCGTTTTAACTTTACCGCCGGTAATTCGGTATACGAATCGGGCATACAAATCGGTTTGATTGGACCGCGCATGAATGCGGAAAAGTTGTTCCACATCAATACTGGTCGAACCGGACTTGCCGCTTTCATCGAGCTTTGCAAGCGTAAGCCGTCGGGCAGGTCCCAATTCCGCCGTTATTTTACCGCCTGTATAAGAAACAATACCAAGCGAATCGTAGACACCGATTTTCGGGGCGTCCGACGGAACCGTCAATTCGAGTCGCGAATTCGGAACCGGAGGAATGGAAATACTCCCGCCTTGCCCCACACTGAACTGCGGCATGGTCAGCGACAATTCAAGGAGATGTTCGCCCGGGGTCGAGTTGGATATCTCAAAAACCAGACTGCCCGATTCCTCGGCCTGTAAACTTTCATTTTGCGATTTGACTTGTGAATCTCCGGCCGAAACGACAGAACCAACCGGATTCGGGTTGGGGCTCGGTCTGGTACTATTGGCTGTGTCGTTACCGCCTTGGCCGAAAAGAGCATTGACACCGGACGCACTGTTCAAGCCGGAAGCGGGCACGTTTCGATAAAGCGGAACAATCGGTTGTCGGTCAAAGCGGGCGCCGCCGTCGGCTTGCAGCGGCATCATCGGAAGAGTAATCGTCGCCTGATTCGATTCGAGTCGAAGCTTGTACGTTGCCTTCAAATGAAAGAGCGATACGGTACCGGTCGCACTGTTGTAATTCACCGCGCCGACATATCGGGCATCTGAAATAGTCCATTGGTTCTGCGTGTTGTGATGTCTGTTGATTGCATCTCGAAGCTGCGTGTAAAACTCTTCGGGAATCCAATAGTAGTAATTTGCAAGCGGCTTGCGGTCCTTGTCAACCGGAACGAAAACCCGCCACGGTTCATTTTGAGTTCGGTTACCCTCTATTGGCGATACAGCCCCAGTGACCGGACTTGGCCCGGTTGGCTTAGTCAACATGTTGAAAGAAGAAAGACCATCTGTCGGCGAAACAGCTTTTGACACACTCTGCGGCAAGGACTGCGACCCGCTCGGCGACCAGTTCTGCGGCACACTCTGCGACATACTCTGCGACATACTCTGCGACATATTCTGCGACATATTCTGCGACATATTCGGCTGCAAGGTCTGCGACCAGTTCTGCGGCAAGCTTTGCGACCAGTTCTGCGGCAAGCTTTGCGACCAGTTCTGCGGCAAGCTTTGCGACCAGTTCTGCGGCAAGCTTTGCGACCAGTTCTGCGGTAACACGGGTTGATTGGAGTTTTCTCTCCTTCCGACCGAACCATACTCCGCGAACGAAAACGCGGAAGACCGCGCCGACATTTGATTTTCATCCGGACGCGGCGAACTGTTTGAACTGTATGAATTATTTGAACTGTATGCACTGTCTGAACTGTATGCACTGTCTGAACTGTATGCACTGTCTGAACTGTCTGAACTGTCCGTGGATGCAGGGGCCATCGTTTCGGACAAGACTGGTGTGTCCGTGCGACCGGAAACCGGCGAGGGAAACAGTATGGACGCACAGCAGCTCACAACAATGATTACCGCAACCATAACAGCAAGCGTCAAAAGTGTTGTCTCCCCGTGCGAGTCTGACGGGGGCCGTCGCATAACAGACCGAACAATGACATCGTCGCTTACAATGTTCGTAACATCTTGTGAATCACTGGCATCGGATTGTGAATCACTCCTGCCGGACAGTGATTGCAATTCGGGGGGCGCTTTTGCTGCTCCTGATTTCGCCTGGCTCCCGGAAGACTCCGGCGTCGTCACAACCGCCTGATCCTGCTGACCGGAAGATGTTCCTGTGTTGATCCGGACAAAGCCGGGAACAGAGCTTTCGGTTTCGTCGTCAGAGATCACAACAGGCGTCGCATTCACCGCGGCAGATTCGGCAACCGGTACTTCGGGAATCGTCGTTCGGAGTGAACGAACAGCATAACACGCAAGCGAAAACAGCGATCCGAACAAAATCCCTTCGAGCGGATAAATATAAGTTGACGATACGACGCTGGAAATCATTCCGGTCATGCCAACCAGCAAGACAAGAAAAAACGGAATAATACTTCCTGGTCGAGGGCGTCTGAAGGTCAAAGCAAAGACGGCAAGGAAGAGGAACCATTTTTCGGCGACCAGACGGTGCCAATCGGAAACGACGACTCCTCCGGCAGCATCGGCAAGCGAAAATTCACGGGCATTCCATCGAGGCGTTTCCGATAAGAGCCGTGTTCCGCGAAGCGTGGGAGCCCAGGGACTGGTCGAGCCTATATTCTCATTTCGCCAAAACCACGCAGGTACAATGTTGGAATCCCGGTTTTGAACAAACGAATCCAAAAGAGTATCGGCAAACGCTTGGCTTCGCGGATACCAAACGCAATCACCACACAACGGAATCATGTCCCGACGATATTTGACTTGTGCCGCGGCTGTTGTCACAAACACCGTATTGGCATTGACGAACAACAGAATAAGTCCCGCGTCTTCGAGTGTGCCCAGCCCTTTGCTTCGCGGATTGGGATTGGCTCGCCAGCGTATGGGCGACGACGGAACTATCCCCGCCTGATTGAGCGAATAGCGGTCTATGTAAATTGACGGGGTACCCTTCGTGCGAGATTCTCGAAA